>JALOSQ010000022.1 GCA_025458335.1 Ideonella sp. | reverse complement strand
CAGCTACTTCCTGTCGCGCGACACGGTGCTGCCGGTGTTCGGTCGGCGGGCAGCGGACGGCATGTGGCTGTGGCGCGAGAAGCTGTTCGCCAGCATGCATCGCAACGCAGCCGCGGCGGCCGACTTCCTCAACCTGCCGGCCAATCGCATCGTCGAACTGGGCGGCAAGGTGCAGATCTGAGCCATGCAGGCCGTGCCCGACAGCCCGCCGGCACCGTTCGAGCAGCTGCACACGCTCTGCCGCCCGCGCTGCTGCTGCACGGGCTGGCCAGCAACCTGAGCCGCTGGTCCGAGTTCGCCGAACACACCGCGCTCGTCGAGCGGCACGCGGTGCTGCGGGTCGACCTGCGCGGCCATGGGCGATCCGACACGCCCGACCGCATCGGCCTGGAGATCTGGCGCGACGACCTCGCCGCCGCGCTCGACACAGCGGGTCACGCGCGGGCCATCGTCGTGGGGCACAGCCTGGGCGCCCAGGTGGCGCTGAGGCTGGCCGCTGACCGCCCCGAGCGGGTGGCCGGGCTGGTGCTGATCGACCCGGTGTTCCCGCAGGCCCTGAAGCCCGATCGCCGCTGGATGCGCGATGCGGGGCCCGCCTTCCGGATCGGAGCCCACGCCGTGCGCGCCCTCAACGCGCTGGGACTGCGCCGTCGCCGGCTGCCCGAGCTCGATCTGCGCACGCTCGACGAGCAGGCCCGCGCCGCGCTGGTCTCGCCCGAGGCCGAAGCGGAGTTCGTGCGGCGCTACAGCTCCACCTGGGCCGACCTGCGCACCTTCCGCGTCGCCCACTACCTGCAGGAGTCGTACGAGATGTTCCGCCCGATCCCGGACCTGGCGGCGCTGCGCCTGCCGGCCCTGGTGATCCTGTCGACCGGCGCGACCTTCGCGGCGCTGCCCGACATGCGTGCCCTCGCCCGCCGCCTGCCCGACGTGGAGATCGCCGAGATCGAGTGCCACCACTGGCCGCTGACCGAGAAGCCCCGCGAGGTGCGGACGCTGATCGAGGGTTGGATCGGCCGCCGCTTCGCCTGAGGGCCCGGGCACACCGGTAGCGCCCGCGCACGGCCGGCCGGTCCGCCGGCACGGCTATGCTGCGCCTCGATGCCGGCACTGCTGCGCGACTTCTCGTTGTCCTCGGTCGTGGCGGGGTTCGTCGCGGTGCTGGTGGGTTTCACCAGTTCGGTGGCGATCGTGTTCGCCGCGGCCCAGGCGCTCGGCGCGACGCCAGGCCAGGTGACCTCGTGGATCTGGGCGCTGGGCCTGGGCATGGGCCTGACCACGATCGTGCTGACGCTCGCTTCGCGACAGCCGGTGCTCACCGCCTGGTCGACGCCCGGGGCGGCCGTCATCGCGGCCAGCAGTGGCCTGACGATGGGCGAGGCGGTCGGCGCGTTCGTGCTGTGCGGGGTGCTGATCGTGGCCTCGGGCGTGACGCGCGGCTTCGAGCGGGTGATGGACCGCATCCCGCAGGCCATTGCCTCGGCCCTGCTGGCCGGCGTGCTCGCCCGCTTCGGGCTCGACGCGGTCGGCGCCGTGGCCACCGCCCCGACCCTGGTCCTGGCCATGACCGCGGCCTACCTCGTCGGCCGGCGCGCGTGGCCGCGCTACACCGTGCCGGGGGTGCTGGCGGTGGGCATGGCCGTGGCCGCGGCGCAAGGACGGCTGCAGCCCGGCGCACTGACATTCGACTGGGCGATGCCCGCGTGGACAACGCCCACCTTCAGCCTTGCCGCCTTCGTCGGCCTGGCGCTGCCGCTGTTCATCGTGACGATGGCCTCGCAGAACCTGCCGGGCGTCGCCGCGCAGCGCGCGGCTGGCGTATCGGCGCCAGTCTCGCGCGCGGTCACGACCACGGGAGTCGCCTCGGTGCTGCTCGCGCCCTTCGGTGGTTACGCGTTCAACCTCGCGGCGATCACGGCGGCCATCGTGATGGGCCGGGAGGCCCACGAGGATCCCGCGCGCCGCTACACCGCCGCGCTCGCGGCAGGCGCGTTCTACGTGGCCGTCGGCCTGGCGGGCGGGGCGGTCGCCGGCCTGCTGCAGGCCTTCCCGCGCGAGCTGGTGCTGGCGGTCGCCGGCCTCGCGCTGCTCGGCACGATCGCCGGCGGGCTGGCCGGCGCGCTGCGCGACGAGATGCACCGCGATGCCGCGGTGCTGACCTTCCTCGTGACCCTGTCCGGACTGACCGTGGCCGGCATCGGGTCGGCCTTCTGGGGGGTGGTGGCCGGCGTCGTGGCGCTGGTTGTGCAACAGTGGCGCCGTGCCCGGGCGACGTGACCGAGGGGCATCCCGGGCCCCCCGCCTGTCCGGCCACGACCCATCCGCCCGCACGCGCGCACTGGAGTCCGAATGAAGCTGCTCGTGATCGCCGACCCCCTGGAGGCCTTCAGGCCCTACAAGGACAGCACCTTCGCCATCATGCGCGAGGCGGCTCGCCGCGGCCACACGCTCATGGCCTGCGAGCCCCAGCAGCTGATGTGGGAACGCGGCGGACCGGTGCGCACCTTCGTGCGCGACCTCGTCCTCACGCCACCCGCCCTGCGCAGCCAGGCCGGCGACGACGTGCCGGAGTGGTTCACCGCCCGCCAGGCGCCGGGCCAGGGCCGCCCCCAGGTACTCGCCGAGGTCGATGCGGTGCTGATGCGCAAGGACCCGCCGTTCGACAGCGAGTACTTCTACGCCACCCACCTGCTCGAGCAGTCCACGCGCGACGGGGCCCGGGTCTTCAACGCGCCGCGCGCGCTGCGCGACCACCCGGAGAAGCTCGCGATCCTCGAGTTCCCCCAGTTCATCGGGCCCACGCTCGTCACCCGGGACGGCCACGACGTCAAGCGCTTCCACGCCGAGCACCGCGACATCATCCTCAAGCCGCTCGACGGCATGGGCGGCATGGGCATCTTCCGCGTCGGGCCCGACGGCCTGAATCTCGGCAGCATCACCGAGACGCTCAACGGACACGGCGCGCGGACCTTCATGGTGCAGAAGTACCTGCCCGAGATCGTGCGCGGCGCGGCAACCTCGCCGCGGGCGGCAAGGGCGTGGCGCAGCCGCTGTCGTCGCGCGACCGCGAGATCGCCGAGGCGATCGGGCCGGTGCTGGCCGCCCGCGGGCTGCTGCTGGTCGGGCTCGACGTGATCGGCGACTCGCTCACCGAGATCAACGTCACGAGCCCCACCTGTTTCCAGGAGATCGCGCAGCAGGCCGGCTTCGACGTGGCCGCGCGATTCCTCGACGCGCTGGAGGCGGCCCTGTCATGACGCTGTCCGAACGACTCGAGGCCGCCGCCGCCTACGACGCCGACTTCGGCGGCGGCCTGAGCAACCACCGCCGACGATGCCGCCATGGATCGCTTCACCGCTGCCTACGCGCTGCGCCTGGAGCCTGCACGGCCGCACGAGCCTTGGCCGGCCGGCGACGCCTGGGCGTCGCGCCTGGGCGATGCCACCGCCTGGCCGGCCTACCGTGACCTGTTCGCCCAATGGCTCGAGCACGAGAACGCGGGCGAGGTGCTGGAGGTCGTGCTGCCGCGCTTCATGGAAGGCTGTGGCGGCGCGGCCTTCCACGGGCTGATCCGCACCGCCTACGCGGTGACCGCGGCGCGACGACACGAACTGGCCGATGCGCTGGCGCATTGGGCGGCCCGGTGGCAGCCCCTGGCCGCGGCGGCCGGCGAGGGCGACGTGCCCAGCGCACACGCGACGGACGGCCCCCCGACCGACGACCCGGCCGCCGTGCTGCCGACGCTGCCGGTGCCTTCCGGCGCCCACGGGTCGCTGATCGCCGAGCACATGGCCGCTGCGGCGGCACAACCCGGCTTCGCCCGTGCCGCGGCCCGGCTCGTCGTCGGCGAGGACACGCTGGATCGGCTCGCCCGCGGGGCCGCGATCCTGTATGCCGGCAGCGGCAACTTCACCGTGCTGCACCTGCTGACGAGCGCGCACGCGGTGCGCGTGCTGATGCGCTGGCTGGGCGATCCGGCGCCCGCCTGCCGGGCCTACTGGCAGGCCTGGGCGGCCGGCTGGGCAGCCAGCGGGGCCAGGCCCCGAGGAGACCCACCCCCCGACCTGGCGTGGCCCGTGATCGTCGCGCGCGCGATCGCGAGCGACGACGAGCACGTGATCAAGGTCGTCGACAGCTGCCGCGAGCAGGAACGCGCCCTTGGCGGACCCGAGTGGCGTGCTGCGGCCGCTCGCGCGGTGGGCACCGAGCGGGATGCCTGAGGGTCGCGGTTCCATGGCCCTGATCACCCTGAACGACGCGCACCTCGCCTTCGGCCACGTGCCGCTGCTCGACGGCGCGTCACTGGCGGTCGAAACCGGCGAGCGGCTGGGGCTGATCGGCCGCAACGGCGCAGGCAAGTCCTCGCTGCTGAAGATCCTCGCCGGGCTCGAGTCGCCCGACGATGGCCAGGTCCAGGCCCAGGCGGGCGTGCGCCGCGTCTACGTGGCGCAGGAGCCGGCCTTCGCCCCCGGCGTGCGGGTGTTCGATGCCGTGGCCGACGGCGTGGCCGAGGCCCGCGCGCTGCGCGCGCGCTACGAGCGCCACGAGGCCGGCGACGACCTCGACGCGCTGCAGACGCGCCTGGAGGCGCTCGGCGGCTGGACCTGGGAGCGCCGCGTCGACGAGGCGCTGCAGCGGCTGCACCTGGACCCACAGGCCGAGGTCGACACGCTGTCCGGCGGCACGCGCAAGCGCGTGGCGCTGGCCCGTGCGCTGGTCGCCGAGCCGGACGTGCTGCTGCTCGACGAGCCCACCAACCACCTCGACCTCGACGCGATCGAGTGGCTGCAGCAGCTGCTCGTGGCGCATCGCGGCGCGATCGTGCTGGTTTCGCACGACCGCGCCTTCATCGACGCCGTGGCCACGCGCATCGTCGAACTCGACCGCGGCCGGCTGCGCAGCTACCCCGGCGACTTCAGCGCCTTCGAGGCGGCGCGTGCCCGCGAACTCGAGGCCGAGGCCCAGGCCTTTGCGCGGGCCGACAAGCTGCTCGCGCAGGAGGAGGTCTGGGTGCGCAAGGGCGTCGAGGCGCGCCGCACCCGCAGCGTCGGCCGCGTCGCGCGCCTGCAGCGCCTGCGAGCCGAGCGCGCCGCGCGGCGCGAGTCGCTCGGCCGCGTGCGTCTCGAGCTCGATGCAGGCGCGGCACCCGGGCGGCTGGTCGCCGAGCTGCAGGACGTGACGGTTCGCGTCGGCGAGCCCGGGGCCGAGCGCACGCTGATCGAGGGCTTCTCGTCGATCATCCTGCGGGGTGACAAGGTCGGCGTGATCGGGCCGAACGGCTGCGGCAAGACCACGCTGCTGCGTCTGATCCTGGGCGAGATCGAACCAAATGCCGGCACGGTGCGACGCGGCACGCGTCTGCAGGTCGCCTACTTCGACCAGATGCGCAGCGCGCTCGATCCGCAGGCCACGCTCGCCGACACGATCAGCCCGGGCAGCGAGTGGGTCGAGGTCGGCGGGCGGCGCCAGCACGTGATGAGCTACCTCGGCGACTTCCTGTTCGCCCCGGAACGCGCGAACGCCCCGGTGCGCACGCTGTCGGGCGGCGAGCGCAACCGCCTGCTGCTGGCGCGACTGTTCGCCCTGCCGGCCAACGTGCTCGTGCTCGACGAGCCCACCAACGACCTCGACATCGACACCCTGGAGTTGCTCGAGGAGGTGCTGCAGGGGTACGCGGGCACGGTGTTCCTGGTCAGCCATGACCGGCGCTTCCTCGACAACGTCGTGACCAGCACGATCGCGTGGGAAGGCGACGTCCGCCCAGGGCTCTGGCGCGAGGTCGAAGGCGGCTACAGCGACTGGAGGCGCCTGCGCGAGCGCGATGCGACCGAGGCCATGGCAGCGGCCCCCGCGGCGCCGCCGCGCAACACCCCCACCCGACACGCCGCTGCACCCCCCGCGCCCGCCGCGCTGACCGAGGCAGTACCCACGTCCACGCCCGCCGCACCGCGGGCACGCAAGCTCAGCTACAAGGAGCAGCGCGAACTCGAGGCGCTACCGGGCCGCATCGAAGCCCTCGAGGCCGAGCAACGCGAGCTCGCCGCACTGCTGGCCACCGGCGACATCTACCGCACCGACCCGGGCCGCGCCCGAGCGGCCGCCGAGCGCAGTGCCGTGATCGAGGACGAGTTGATGCAGGCCCTCGAACGCTGGGAGGCGCTGGGCTGAGCCCAGGCCCGGCAGGCGCGTCAGCGCGCGCCGAGGCCCGAGAACCAGGAGTCGCGGATCGCGCTCGGATGCGACCGACTGACGATCAGCCCTGACTGCAGATACAGGCCGTTGAGCAGGCAAGCGGCCCGCAAGCGGTCGAAGCCCGGCCAGTCCGCCACCGCGCGTGCCGTCGCCGACTCACGCCGCAGCCGGAAGACCGCCGCGGCTTCCGCGCCGGAGAGGGCCAGGCCGCTCACGTCGAGGCCGGGCGTGATGCGGAACGCGGCGGGACCCGCGATCTCGGGCAGCAGGGTGGTGCGAAGCCCGCGCAACGCCAGCTTCCAGAGGACCGCCCCGAGGGCGTGGTGCAGGCGCACCTCGCCGGCCGCGGCCTGCTCGTCGGGCGCCGGCGGCCGCAGCATCGCCGGCTCGACCATCAGCACGCGCACCGACGACAGGTGCGTGTAGAGGAACTCCAGCAGGTCCTCCGGGCAGTGCAGCAGCTGCTCCGTCGGGAAGACGGTGAGCGGAATCGCGAACTCGTCGCACTGCAGGTGCAAGGTCACCCGCCGGCCGTGCCGCACGCAGGCGGCCAGGACCTCGAGCGGCTCGGCATCGTCGGACTTGCGCGCCCCGCGCAGGTCCGCCAGCATCGACGCGCCGATCGCACCCCAGCGCGGCTTGGTGATCGGCCCTTCGCGCCCGATCCGCGACGCGGCCGCCTCGAGATCCTCGAGGTAGCGCTGGAAGTCGCTCACCCGCATCAGCTCGGGGTGTCGGACGGGACGGGTGCGTTCGAACATCGGTCTTGGGGCCTGGGGCGGCCGGGTCGTCGATTCTGCGAGCCCCCGCAGGATGGCGGCCCCCCCACAGCCAAGGGGTCACGGCCCCTTTCGAGCCTAGACTGCACGAATGACGAGCCGAACGTGCACCGCATCACGCCTGCATCCGATCGTGACGTGCGTCACGACGAGGCCTCGACGCGCCTGCGACGGGCCCGGCGCATGAGCGGGCGCCCGGCGCCTGCGCCGACCACCACGGGTCACGAGACCCGAGGCTTCGCCTATGGGTTGCTGGGCGTCACGATCTTCGCAATGACGCTGCCGATGACGCGCCTGGCGGTCGGTCCCGCCGACGCGCCGCAGTTGCCGCCGCTGTTCGTGACAGCGGGCCGGGCGGCCTGTGCCGCCGGACTCGCCGCGCTGTACCTGCTCGCGGTGCGGGCCGCGCGCCCGCAGCGTCGGCACCTGCCGGACCTGGCCGTGTGCGCGCTCGGCACCGTGGTCGGGTTCCCACTGTTCCTGGCGATGGCCCTGCGACACGTCGAAGCCATGCACGCCGCGGTGGTCACGGGGGTCATTCCGCTGGGGACCGCGATGGTCGCCGCCGTGGTGATGCGCCAGCGTCCGTCCGTGGGGTTCTGGGTGTGCGCCGTCGCCGGCTGCGCCCTCGTGCTCGCCTTCGCCGCGCACGCCGGCGGCGGTCATCTGTCGCCCGCCGACGGACTGCTGCTGCTGGCGGTCGCGAGCACGGCGTTCGGCTATGTCGCCGGGGCCCGCGTCGCCGCCGATCTGCCGCCCGAGCAGGTCGTCTCCTGGGTGCTGGTGCTGTCGCTGCCGCTCACGCTGCCCGTGATGCTGGCAACCTGGCCGGAGGCGCCGGTGCGGCCAGCCGCCTGGGGCGGGTTCGCCTACGTGACCGTGTTCTCGATGTGGCTCGGCTTCTTCGCCTGGTATCGAGGCCTGGCGCTCGGCGGCACGATGCGTGTCAGCCAGGTGCAGCTCGTGCAGCCGTTCCTGGCCCTGTTGTTCGCGGTGCCGGTGCTCGGCGAGCGCCTCGACGCCACGACGGTCGCCTTCGCGCTGGCCGTGATCGCCATCGTGTTCGTGGGCAAGCGCATGCCCGCCGGCGCGCGGTGACGACGCCGGCCGACCGCGCCGCCGGGGCAGGCGGGATCGCGCTGGCCCTCGACCATCTGGTCGTGGGCGCGGCCACGCTCGAGCAGGGCGTGGCGTGGTGCGAGTCGACCTTCGGCGTCACGCCCGGTCCGGGCGGCCGCCACGCGTTCATGGGGACGCACAACCGATTGCTGCGGCTGGTCGGCGACGACCCGTGGGCGCTGCCCGATGCGTACTTCGAGATCATCGCCGTCGACCCGCAGGCCCCGGCGCCCGGGCGCCCGCGCTGGTTCGGCCTGGACCGCGCCGAGGTACAGGCCGCGCTCGCCCACGGACCACGGCTGCTGCACTGGGTGGCCCGCACCGACGACCCCGACGCCCTGCGGGCCCGCTGGGCCGCGCTCGGCCTCGACCCAGGCCCGGTGGAATCCGCCGAGCGCGGCACACCGCACGGCCTGCTGCGCTGGCGCATCACGATCCCGCCCGACGGGGTTCCCCCGGGCGGCGGCACCGTGCCGGCACTGATCGCCTGGGAGGGATCGCATCCGGCGACGCGACTCGATCCCGACGCGTGCCTTCGGCTGGCGGGTTTGCGCTGGTCGGGGGCAGCCGCCTTGCGCTGCCGCCTGGCGGCGGGCCCGGCTGTCGACCTCCCGTCCGAGGGTCCCGGCGCGTTTTCGGCCGATCTGAGGGGCCCCCGGGGTCGGGCCACGCTCACGCGGCCCTGACCGGCCTGAAGCGTCGAGGCCGGCGAAAGTGCTCGGCGACGTGCGTCGCCGAGCCGATACACCCAGCCGGACGTTATCCCCGCCAGCGCCAGGCGCGGAGCAGGCCGGACCAGGCCGCTTCGGCGGAAGGGTCCTGCGCCCGCGCCAGGCGCAGGTAGGCCCTCGAGATCACGAACAGGGCCGAGGCAAGCAGCGCCGCCATCACGCTGGCCATCACGATCAGCGCGCGCTTGGGCTTGGACTTGCGATCCGGCGGCAGCGCCCGGTCGACCGTCTGCAGCACGGGGCCGTCCTTGGCCTCGTCGAGCTTGGCGATCTCGTACTGGCGCACCATGCTCTCGAGCAGCGTCTCCTGGATCTTCAGCTCGCGCCGCGCCCGCACGTACTCGATGGCCGCGGCCGGCAGCTGCCCGACCGGCAGGTCGACCGCGCTGCCGCCGTTGCCGCGGCCCGGCGACTCCATGCGCGCCAGTTCGCTGCGCAGCGCCGCGATCTCGGAAGCGAGCCGCAGGACGTCCGGGTTCTGCGCGGTCGCCGAGGCGCGCAGCACGCGCAGCTGCACCTCGCGCTCGGCGATCTGGGCGCGCACCTGCGCCGCGCCGACCAGCATCGCCTCGGCCTGCTTGTCGAGCACGATGACGCCCGAGCGCTCCTGCAGCGCGCGGAACTCCTGCTCGGCCTTGACCAGGTTCTCCTTCGTCCTGGCCAGCTGCTGCTCGAAGAACATGCGGCGCTGCTGCGCCTCGGACACCGCGAGGCGGCCGAGCACGATCATCAGCTCCTCGGCGTGCGCATTGGCCAGCTCGGCGGCGAATGCCGGGTCCTCGTCGTCGACCTCGACGGCGATGACGCCCGACTTGCGGTCCGCCGAGACGCGCACCGCCTGCTGCAGCGCGAGCTTCAGCTCGACGACGGTGTCCACCTCGTAGCGTTGGCGCAGCTTGAAGCGCTCGTCGAGCGCGCGCACCACCGAATCGCTGCGCAGCAGGCTCACGTACAGCTCGTCCGGCGTCTTGGCCGCCAGCCCGCCGGCAAGTCCGCCGAGCGCCCCGAGCGCCGCGAGCGCCGCCGCCGAGCCGCCCTGCTGCTGCGAGCCGGGCGGCAGCATCGTCGCGCGCGCCGTGTACTCGTTGGGCAGCAATAGCGCCACCACCACCGACAGGGCAGCGGCCGCGGCCACTGCGATCGCGATGAGGCGCTTGCCTTCACCGAGCCAGGTGAGCAGATCGACCAGCCCGACCATCGGGCCGTCGTCGACCTCGGGCGGGAGCGCACCCGGGCCGACGCTCGTGGGCGGGGTCGGCGTCAGTTCGGTGCCCATCAGTTGTTGCGCAGCGTCTGGATTGCCGCCGCCCCGATGCCGAAGTTCGCCAGGATCTGCGACCAGTCCTTCAGGTTGCGCACCAGTGCGCGCCCGAAGGTCTCGAAGTCGAGCTGGTTGGGCACGATGACCGCGTCACCCGGCTCCAGCCGTTCCGACTCCACGCCGCCGCGGGCGAACCAGCCGCGGCGGTCGGCCGCCGAGGTCACGGTGCCGTCGGCGCGCAGGATGAAGGTGTTGTCAGGGTCCGCCGCCTCGTCCACGCCTGCCAGCCGCATGTAGTCACCGGCCGTGCGGTCGGGGCGCCACAGGAACGCGTTGCTGTTGACCACCGCGCCGGCCACCGTCACGAAGCCGGGGCGTGCCGGCACGCTGATGCGGTCCGCGTGCTCGAGCGGAACCTCCGGCAGGGCCTCGACCGTGGCGTCGGGGCTGAGCTCCAGCGCGATGCGTCCGTTGGGCTGCAACTGGCGCAGGCGGGCCAGCTGCGCCTGCGTGGCCGCATTGCTGACGTTCGAGGTCTGCACATCGTCGCGCCGGTTGGCCGCGTCGCGCGCCGCCTGCGTCGCCGACAGCGCCTCCAGGCGGGCGATCGCCGAGGCCAGGTTCTCCTGCTGGCGCCGGCGGGTCTCCTCGCGGGTGAACTCCAGCCCGTACACGTAGGCCTGCGGCGTGAGGCCCCCGGCGCGCTGGATCAGGCTGCGCAGCGTCTCGCCGGGCTGCAGCTGGTAGACGCCGGGCGCCTGCACCTCGCCGTCGACGGTGACGAGACGGGTCTGGCGCGACACCGGCGCCCGCAGGTCGCGCTGGCTGTACACCGTGACCACGTCGCCCGGCCGCAGCTCGAGGTTGTGGGCGGGGTCGCCCTGCAGGATCGCGCGGCCGAGGTTGAACGGGATCACCTGAGTGCTCAGGTCCTGCTCGTTCAGGCGCTCGATGACGGCGTAGTCCCAGTTGAGGTCGGTGAACAGGGGCGCCGGCGCGCGGCGCCGCATCGAGGGATCAAAGGCTCCGGAGTCGGTGGAATCCCATGCCGGGTCGTCGTACGGGCTGCCTGGCCGCGCGACTTGGCCGGTCCGGTCGCCCGGGCCGCCCGCCGGTCGGGCCGCCCGGGCGGCGGCATCCGCCGGGCCCGCGAGCGAACCGACCCCCGCCGCGCCTCCCGCGTCCGGGCGGCCGGTGCCCGGACCGCCGGGCTGGCCGAAAGCGCCCGCCGGTGGCCCGGCCTCTCCCAGGCGGCTCGTGTCCCAGCCCTCCGCCACGCCGCGCGAATCGCGCAGGCGCGACGCCGGGTCGCGCGGCGGCTCGACCTGCACGAGCTGGTTCTTGCGCCGGTAGAAGTCGGGCGAGATCAGCGCTTCGCGGTCGGGAATCAGGTCGCGAATGCGCATGCCCGGCGTGTGCGGATAGCGCAGCGGTTGCGCCACCGGGCCGCGCAACGTCACCGCATTGGCGAAGCGTGGCGTGATCGGCAGCAGCGTCAGCACGTCGCCGTCGCGCATGGGCCGGCCGAGGCCCGCGGCGTCGAGGCCGAAGGCCTCGACCTGGCGAGGTGACCGTGGGGTCGCGGGATCGATGCGCTCGAGCTGAACCTGACGCGCATTCGCAAGCACCGGTGCGCCGCCGGCGTAGCGCAGCACGTCGCCCACCGCCTCGCCCGCGGGCTTGAGCTCGTAGATGGCCGCGCCGTCGGTGGCGCCCGTGACGGCCACACGCGGGCCGGCCGGATGCACGACCACGACGTCGCCGGGGACGAGCTGCACGTCCTTCGACTTGTCGCCGGTGACCAGCAGGTCGTACAGGTCGATCTCGCCGACCACCGCGGCGCCGCGGCGCACCGAGACCTTGCGCATCGAGCCGGTCGACGACGGTCCGCCGGCCGACGCCAGCGCCGACAAGGCCGTGGCCGGGCTGGCCAGCTGCTGCGGCCCCGGCCGCACGGCCGGGCCGACGACGAACACGCGCACCCCGCGCAACTGCCCCAGCGTCGCGCTCAGGCTGAAGTTGGTGTACAGGCGCCCGATCTGGGCCCGCAGCGACGACTCCAGATCGGCTGCGCGCACGCCGGCAACGGTGAACGTGCCCACACGCGGCAGGCTGACCTGGCCATTGCGGTCGACGACAGCCCGCAGGTCGGCGTCGACCGAGCCCCACACCCGCACGATCAGTTCGTCGCCCGCGCCGACCACGTAGTCGCCGGCCACGGGCACCTGGTCACCGAAGAGGCGCACCTCCGGCTCGGCGAAGAAGTCGGCTCCGAAGATCGGCAGCCATCGTCCCGTCGCCGCTTCGACGAAACGCTGGAACTCGGTGGGTGGTGCCGGCGGACGCGGGGCCCGCTCCGCCGCCCCGACGACGCCCGCGGCCCCGGGCAGCCCCTGCGGCAGCGTCGCCGGCGCGGTGCTGCCCAACTGTGGGCGCATGACGGCTGCCGGGGGCGTGGTCGGCAGCGAGGGTGCCGGGCCTGCGTTGCCCGGACCCGTGGCACGCGTGGGTGGTGGCCAGGCCCCCGGCCCGGTGAACGTCCCGACACCGGACCCGTCCTGGGCCTGGGCGGCGACCAGCCCGATCGCCAGCAGCAGGCCGGCCAGTGCGCGGGAGCGGCCGGGCCGCTTGACGAGACCAGAGCGATCAGGAGCAATCATGCGCGTGCAGGCTGGGACCGGGCCGACCGGTCCCAGCGGATGACGGACACGCGTGCGGCCGGGACACCTCCTGCCGGTGCACCTGGACGACCGCCACGCGCGAACGGACCGGCCGGAACGGGCCGGCCCGGGCGAAATCGTCGGATGGTAACCGGCGCCCAGAGGCGGGGGCGACGCCCCACCGTCGGGGACCGCCTTAGTTGCTGTAGCGGTCGGCGCGGTAGGCGTCGTGGCAGGCCTTGCAGCTCTGCCCGACGGTGCCGAACGCGGCGCGAAGCTGATCGAGGTTGCCCGCCTTGGCCACGGTGGCGAGGTTCGCCGTGTCGGCGACGAGCTTGTCGGCCCCGGCCTTCACCTTGTCCGCCTCACGCCAGATCTCCGGCTTGGCCCGATGCGGCGCGCCCTTGTCGGTCCCCTCGCCGAAGGCCTGCCATGGCAGCTTGGCCATCGCCGCGACGATGTCGGCGTTCTCGGCCGCAGCCTTGGCGTCGTAGGGCACGCGACCCTGGACCATCGCGCCGATGCGGCCGAAGTGCGCCCCCATCACGGTGAAGGCTCCCTGGCGGTACTTGATCGCGTCCTCGGGCTTGGCGAACTGGGCACTTGCCGGCAACGAGGCCATCAGGCCCGCTGCGGTGCAGGCGGCCAGGACAAGGGTCTTGACTGGAATCATGGAGCGGTCTCCAGGAGGTGAGGATGGCCGGACGCGCCCGCGCCCGACACGCCGGCGAGCCGCTGGCGTGTGGTCGACTGTAGGCCGTGGGGATCAAACCACCAAGTCACTGGGAAGTGCACTGGGACGCGGCGTGGAGGCCCGTGCCGGCGTCGCTTCGCCGCCCGGATGCTTCCCGCTTGCAGCCCGGCACGGAATTGCCGACGATCCCGGCGTCGCCACGCCCGCCGCGCCTGCGGCCTGTCCTCGATGAAGGCATCCCTCCCGGCCGCCGAAGCCCCGGTGATCCCCGTCCGCGTCTGGGACCTCCCCACCCGGCTGTTCCATTGGGCCTTGGCCGCGAGCGTCGTGGGCGCCGTCGCGAGCGCCAAGATCGGCGGCAACGCCATGGTGTGGCACTTCCGGTTCGGCTACTGCGTGCTGGCCCTGCTGGCGTTCCGGGTGGTCTGGGGGCTGATCGGCGGGCGCTGGTCGCGCTTCTCGAGCTTCGTGCGGGGGCCCGGGACACTGTGGCGCTACCTGCGGGGCCGGACCTCGGCGGACGAGCACCTGGACGTGGGCCACAACCCGCTGGGCGCGCTGTCCGTCCTCGCGATGCTCGGCGTGCTCGCGGCGCAGGTCGCCACCGGCCTGCTGGCCGACGACGAGATCGCCAGCACCGGCCCGCTCGCGCGCTTCGTCAGCAGTGCGACCAGCGGCTTGGCCACCTATTGGCACAAGGACTGGGGCCAGTGGCTGATCATCGGCCTGGCGCTGCTGCACGTGCTCGCCATCGTCGCCTACGCCCTGCGCGGACGAGCCCTGTTGCCCGCCATGCTGGGCGGCGACCGGGCGCTCGCCCCGGGGACGCCGGCATCGGCCGACGGCCTGCGCGAGCGGCTGGTCGCCGCGGTCGTGCTGGCGGCCTGCGCCGGCGCGGTGGCGTGGATCGTTTCACTGGGCGCATGAATCCGCCCTCCGGGCTGCAACGCGCCGGCGCGGTCCGACCCGCTGAGCAGCCGCGCAGGGTGCAGGTGGTCGACGCCCGCGCGGACGACCTCCCGGAGGTCCGCGGCCTTCTGCGCGAGTACGCCACCGGCCTGGGGGTCGACCTGTGCTTCCAGGGGTTCGAGGCCGAGCTCGCCGAGCTGCCCGGCGCGTACGCCGCCCCGCAGGGCGCGCTTCTGCTGGCGCGCGTGGAGGGTGAGCCCGCCGCGTGCGGCGCGATGCGTCCGCTCCCTGGCGCCGACCCAGCCGACGCGTGCGAGATGAAGCGGCTGTACGTGCGTCCCGCGTTCCGCGGCCGCGGGCTGGGGCGCTCGCTCGCGGTGGCCCTGATGGAGCGGGCGTCGCAGGCCGGCTACTCCGTGATGCTGCTGGACACGCTGGACGACATGGCAGCGGCCCGCGGGCTGTACGCCACGCTTGGCTTCGTCGAGGTCCCGGCCTATTACGTCAACCCGATCCCCGGCGCACACTACCTGAAGGCCGTGCTGTAGACCGCAACCGCGCCACCCCGTGGCGGCGCGCACCAGGAGAACCGACGATGAACCCATTCCGTCAGATGCTGAAGGCCAGCGGCGCCCAGCCGGCACTCGGCACCTGGATCCTCTCGGCCAACCCGGTGGTGGCCGAGGCGATCGGGCAGGCCGGCTTCGAGTGGGCGGTGGTCGACATGGAGCACGCGCCCGCCGACATGGCCGAGGTCGTGCAGATGCTGCAGGCGCTGTCCTCGACCCGCGCGGTGCCCGTGGTGCGCGTGCCGTGGAACGACGCGGTGGCGGTCAAGCGCGCGCTGGACGCCGGTGCCACGACGGTGATGTTCCCGTTCGTGCAGAACGCCTCCGAGGCCGCCCGGGCGGTCGCGGCCACGCGCTACCCGCCGCAGGGCGTGCGCGGCATCGCCGGCATGAGCCGGGCGTCGCGCTTCGGCACGCTGCCGGGCTACCTGCGCAACGCCAACCGCATGACCGGCGTGATCGTGCAGGTCGAGACGCACGAGGCCGTGCTGCAGATCGAGTCGATCGCCGCGGTCGATGGGGTCGACGCCCTGTTCGTCGGCCCGGGCGACCTGGCAGCCTCCGTCGGGCTGATCGGCGAGGTGACCGCGCCGCCGGTGCTCGACCTCATGGCGCGCGCGGTGGATGCGGCCCGGCGGGCCGGCCGCCCTATCGGCACGCTCGGCGACACGCCGGAGATGGTGGCGCAGTACCGGGCAATGGGTTTCGACTTCCTCGCGCTGGGGTCCGACCTGGGGCTCATGATGCGGGCGGCGACGCAGTCCATCGCGGCCTTGCGCACCCCGACCGCCGAACACGTTCACACGCTGGCCGGCGGTACGCGCACGCCGGCGGCGGCGTGACGGCGAGGGCCCTCCCGCGACCAGTGTCGGTCGCGGTCGCGTTGCCCTGCGAGCTCGGCGAATCCCCCGTCTGGCACCCTGCCCAGCACACGCTGTGGTGGGTCGACATCGCCGGGCGACGGCTGCACCGCTGGCGGCCGTCCGACGGGGCCCTCGACCACTGGGACCTGCCGTGCGAGGCCGGCTGCTGCGCGCCGGCGCTGGACGGCTCGTTGTGGCTGGCGATGCGCGACGGCCTGTGGCGCTTCGATCCGGCGTCGGGGCAGCGCACGGCCCTCGCAGCCCCACCCTACGACCCGACGCTCGAGCGCTTCAACGACGGCAAGTGCGACCCGCTGGGCCGCTGGTGGATCGGCTCGATCTACGAGCCGCGCGACCGGCCGGCCGCGGCGCTGTACCGGCTCGACCGTGGCGCGCTCGAGCGCATGGCCGGCGAGGTGACGGTTTCCAATGGTCTGGCCTTCAGCCCCGATGGCCGCACGCTGTACTGGGCCGACACCAAGGCCCACGTCATCACCGCACACGACTTCGACCTGGCCGCCGGCACGTTGTCTCGGCCGCGCGAGTTCGCGCGCTTCGCCCCGCGGGCGGCGGCCAGCGGCACCTACGGTGGTCGCCCGGACGGGGCCGCGGTCGATGCGCTGGGGCGGCTGTGGGTCGCGATGTACGAGGGCGCCCGCGTGGTCTGCCTCGACCCGCAGGGCCACGTGGTCGACGAGGTCCGCCTGCCGGTGCAGTGCCCGACCATGCCGTGCTTCGGCGGCGACGACCTGCGCACGCTGTACGTCACCACGGCTCGGCATGGCAGGCCGATCGCAGAGCTGGTCGACCAGCCGCTGGCCGGGTGCGTGCTGTCGGTCAGGCTCGAGGTGCCCGGCTGGCCGGCCCACCTGGCCGACCCGGCGCGCCTGCGGCCGGGCTGACGGCGCCGTCCTGCGCGCGGCGGGACAGCGCCGGCCCGCGTGCGGCGGCTCAGCGCGCGGGGGATGCGTCGCGGCGGCCGGCGCGCCGCTGCAACGCCCGCCGCATGCGAATCCACGACCAGGCCCGCACGCCCAGCGTGGTCAAGAGGTAGCCGAGCACGGCCCCGCCGATCGCGAACATTCCCATGCCCAGCAGCGTCGGCGCGCCGATCGAGCCGAGCCAGGCGAGAACGCCCTCACCGGCGGGCACCGGGGGTGCGCCGCCAGGGGATTCGATGACCAGGCTGCCGACCTGGTAGGCCAGCCAGAGCCAGCCACCCACCGTGAGCGGATTGGTGATCAGGGTGACGCCGGCGGCGATCGGGATGTTGCCTCGCCACCACACGCAGTGCGCCGCCGCGAACAGGACCTGCGCCACCGGCACCGCGAACGCCCAGAACAGGCCGATCGCCACGCCCCTGGCCACCGGCTCGGACTTCATCCGCCACAGGCCGCGGTCCGACAGACGCTTGGCCACGGGCCGCAGCCACCGGTGGCGCGACAACTCGGCCTCCGTCGGCAGGCTGGCCTTGATCTGCTGCCAGGCGGCCTGCCACCAGGGCGCGTCGGCGCCCGGCTCGGTCAGGGGAGCGTCCCGGCGGTCGGGCCTCGGGGCATCGGGCATGGCAGGGTTCGATCAGCGGCGTGCGGGCAACCGGAGTGTGGATCAGACGCGACACCCTGCGCCACGAGGGCGCTTTCGCCGGTAGGACATCCGGGTCGGTCGCCGGACCTGAAACCATGGGGATCCTGCCGCCGTCCGCCTCTGTCAGATGGCCGATCAGCATCGGCCTGGTGGCGCTGATCGTCACGCCGCCCTGCACCCAGGTGGGGCAGGGACACGGGATTTCGTTGCGGGTTTCTTCGTATACTCGATTGGCTTTGCTGAGCTGAACCCGAGAACCCATGGGCGATCCGTCCGCGCGATCCGACCCAACGGGGATGTCGAGGGCCCAGCCGGCCAGGCCCGCCGGTCACGACCGCGATCCCTGGGACGACCCGCCGCCGCCGCGGCCGCTCACCCGACAGGAGGCGCAAGCGCTCAGCGCCCGCCTCAAGTCGGTGTCCCCGTGGAAGGTGGTGGCGATTCAGGCGGTGGTAGGGGCGGTCGTGGCGTCGCTGGCAGGCGCCGTCACCGGCCGCTGGGAAGTGTTCTGGTCGGCGTTGTACGGCGCCGGCGTGGTGGTGGTGCCCGCGGTGCTGATGGCCCGCGGGATGACCAGTCGGCTCTCGCTCATGTCGCCCGGCGCTGGCGCCGTCAGCTTCATGTTGTGGGAGTTCGTGAAGATCGTGGTTTCGATCGCCATGCTCGCCATGGCGCCGAAACTCGTGGCCGGCCTGAGCTGGCCGGCCCTACTCGCGGGGCTGGTGGTGGGGCTGAAGGTGTACTGGGTCGCGCTGCTGTGGCGCGGCCGGTGAAGAACGACAACGGGTAGAGCAGTCGACATGGCAGCCGAAGGTCACGCACCGACTCCGGGCGAGTACGTCGTCCACCACCTGCAGCACCTGCAGAACCAGAAGCAGACGTCGGTCGTCGATTTCTCGATCGTCAACTTCGACTCGCTGTTCTTCTCCATCACGCTGGGCATCGTCACCTGCCTCGTGTTGTGGCTGGGCGCGCGCCGAGCCACGGCGGGCGTGCCGGGGCGCTTCCAGGCGGCTGTCGAGATGCTCGTCGAGATGGTCGACAGTCAGGCCAAGGGCATCGTCCACAGTGCCGAGAGTCGCAAGTTCGTAGCGCCCCTGGCCCTGACCGTGTTCATCTGGATCTTCCTGATGAACTTCATGGACCTGATTCCGGTCGACCTGATCCCGCAGCTGTGGGAGAACGGCCTGCCCGGCGACGCGATGGGTGGCCTGCACGAGATGTTCGGCGCCAAGGACTACATGCGCGTCGTCGCCACCGCCGACCTGTCGATCACGATGGGCCTGTCGGTCGCGGTGCTGTTGATCTGCCTGTACTACAACGTGAAGATCAAGGGGCTCGGCGGTTGGCTGCATGAGCTGTTCACGGCGCCGTTCGGCAACCACTTCCTGCTGTGGCCGGTGAACTTCGTGATGCAGATGATCGAGTTCGTCGCCAAGACGGTCTCGCACGGCATGCGGCTGTTCGGCAACATGTACGCCGGTGAACTGATCTTCATC
>JALOSQ010000219.1 GCA_025458335.1 Ideonella sp. | reverse complement strand
GGCTGGCCCGGCTGCGAGGTGGTCTTCGTCACCGCCTACGACGAGTACGCGGTCCAGGCCTTCGAACAGGGTGCGCTCGACTACGTGCTCAAGCCCGCCGAGAGCGACCGCCTCGCACTGACCGTGCGGCGCGTCGTCGAGCGCATCGCGCAGCGCCGTGCCGCGGCGGACGGCGCCGCCGTGCCGGCTGCGGCCCTCGGTGCGCCCGGCATGCAGGGCCTGCTGCAGCGACTCGCGGAGCGGCTCGATCCGCACCGGCCCGCACGGCTGCGCTGGATCCAGGCGGCAGTCGGCTCGACGATCCAGCTGATCCCGGTCGAAGACATCCTGTTCTTCATCAGCGACGAGAAGTACACCCGGGTGCAGACCGCCACCACGGAGGCCCTGATCCGCAAGCCGATCAAGGAGCTCCTGACGGAGCTGGATCTGGACCAGTTCTGGCAGATCCACCGCAGCACGCTGGTCAACGTGCGGGCCATCGCCGGCGTCCAGCGCGACGAACGCGGCCGGCAACTCGTCGTCGTGCGCGGCCACCCGGAACGGCTCGAGGTGAGCCGCAGCTACCAAGGGCTCTTCCGGGGCATGTAGGCGCGGCTCGGGAAGCACCACCTCGTCACACCTGATGACAACCGCCACCTGGCCGGGCGGTTGCAGGCGCACGACCCGCCGCTACAGTGCGGGCCATGTCGTTCGCATTGAGGATGCCGTCCCTGGTGCGCAGCCGGCTGGAAGACCTCCGCTCGTATTTCTGGAACCTGGGCGCGGCGCTTCAGGCGTCGCACTTCGTGTCGAGCCGGCTGCGCGTGAGGCTGCTGCGCTGGCTCGGCTGCGACATCTCGTTGTCGGCTGGGGTGGCCCCGGGGGTCGAGGTCGGCTCCTGGCGGCTGCACATGGACGCTGAGTCGTACGTCAACGTCCATTGTTTTCTCGATGGTTCGGCCGACATCCACATCGGCGAATACGTGCGCATCGGCCCGCACGTGAAGATCCTCACCGGCACGCACACCTACGCGCCCTCGGTGCTGCGGCGCGGCCCCGGAAGCCAGGACGTGCGCCTTCCCGTGCGGATCGAGCGAGGCGCCTGGATCGGGCTGGGCGCGATCCTGCTGCCAGGCGTGGTGGTGCGTGAGGGCTGCGTCGTCGCAGCCGGTGCCGTGGTGGTTCGGTCGACCGAACCCAACTGCCGAAGGCGCTCGCGCGCCACGTGCGTGTAGACCTGCGTCGTCGAGATGTCGGCGTGCCCGAGCAGCAGCTGCACGGCACGCAGGTCGGCGCCATGGTTCAGCAGGTGCGTGGCGAAGGCGTGGCGCAGTGTGTGAGGCGACAGCGGCACCTCGATACCCGCCTGGCGCGCATGGCGTTTGACGACCAGCCAGAAGCCCTGGCGCGTCATCCCGCCACCCTGCGCGGTGACGAACAGCACGTCGCTCGCCTGCCCCGCCAGAATGGCCGGCCGGGCCTCGGCCATGTAACGCACCAGCCAGGCCCGTGCCTCCTCGCCAAAGGGCACGAGCCGCTCCTTGCGCCCCTTGCCCGTCACCCGCAGGGCCCCGTCGGCCAGGCTCAGGTACACCGACTTGAGCCCGACCAGTTCGCTCACGCGCAGGCCGCTGGCGTACATCAGCTCGAGCATCGCGCGGTCGCGCAGGCCCAACGCCGTGTCGACCGGCGGGGCCGCGAGCAAGGCCTCGACCTGCGCCTCGCTCAGGCTGCGCGGCACGCGCATCGGCTGGCGCGCGGCGAGCAGGCGCAAGGTCGGGTCCACCGACACACGCCCTTCGCGCAGCGCCCAGCGGAAGTACCGGCGGAACACCGCGAGCCGACGGTTGCTGCTGCTGGCCCGGCTGTCGGCGTGCCGGGCCACCGCGTAGCCCATGAGGTCGGGCTCGCGGGCTGCATCGAGCGATCGGCCTGCCTCGGCGTCCAGCCAGCGGGCGAACAAGGCGAGGTCGCGGCGGTAGGCAGCCAGGGTGTGCGTCGCCAGGCCCTCCTCGACCCACAGCGCATCGGCGAACGCGTCGATGGCGGCCAGGCTCGCCGCGAACGTCGCCGACGGCGTGTTGCCGGGATCAGTCGAGCTTGAGCTTCTGCTCGGCGACGACCTTCTTGTAGACATCGAGCTCGGCCTTGATCTGGGCCGCGAACTCGGCCGGCGTGTTCCCCAGGACGATCGAGCCGGTCGCTTCGATGCGCTGGCGCACCGCCGGATCCTGCAGGGTCTGGCGGGCGGCGGCATTGACCTTGTCGACCACGTCCTTCGGGAGGTTCTTCGGACCGAGGATGCCGTAGTAAGCCATGCGGTTGACCGGCTCGAGACCGACCTCCTTGAAGGTCGGCACGTTCGGCAGCACCGACAGGCGGTTGGGCGCGGCGACCACGATCGGGATCAGGCGGTTGTCCCGGATGAACGGCAAGGCCGACGGCAGGTTGTCGAAGATCACCTGGACCTGACCGGCGACGGTGTCGTTGAGGGCCGGGCCGGCGCCACGGTACGGGATATGCGTGACGAAGGTCCCCGACAGGTTCTTGAACAACTCCATCTGCAGGTGGCCGATCCCGCCGGTGCCCGAGCTCGCATAGCTGTACTTGCCGGGGTTCTTCTTGAGCTCCGCGATGAAGCCCTTGTAGTCGCGCGCCGGGAAGCTCGGGTGGACCGCGATCACGTTCGGGGTGGCCGCGAGGTTGATGATCGGCGTGAAGTCGACCGTCGGGTCGTAGCCGATGCGCGTGTTGATCGCGGGGTTGGCTGCCGTGGTCGACACGGTGGCCATGCCGAGGATGTGACCGTCGGCCGGGGCACGCACGACCTCGAGCGCGCCGATCGAGCCGCCGCCGCCGGCCTTGTTCTCGACCACCACGTTCTGCCCGAGTGGCGCGTTCATCTTCTCGGCGACGATGCGGGCGATGATGTCGGTCGTGCCGCCCGGGGCGAACGGGACGACGAGCCGCACGGGCTTGGTCGGGAAGGCCTGCGCGAAGGCGCCGCCCGACGCGGTGGCGACGGCGAGGGCGACGAGGGCGAGCGTGTGGCGGCGTTGCATCGGTCGGTTCTCCTGAAGAGGTGTGAGGATCGGCAAACGGGAGAGGCCGGTGCGTGACCGCACCAACCGGCTGCGCGCGATTGTCTTCGTCTAGGTGCCCTGAAAGCCCCCGCCGGTTCCGAGGTGAGGGGATACCCCAAGCCCCCCGGTCCGAGCCTCGGCGGCATGGGCTGCTGCCGGCCCACGGTGGCCGCACGCCCGCCGGCCGCGCTGGCAGACTCGCCCCGTGCCCAACGCCCTGCTCCTGCTGCCGGACTTCCTGCTGATCGTCACCGGCTACCTGATCTGCCGCCACACGGCCCTGAACCGCCCGGTCTGGGACGGCGTCGAGCGGCTGGTGTACTACGTGCTCTTCCCGGCGCTGCTGTTCGTCTCGATCGTGCGGCATCCGCTGAACCCGGCCACCGCGCTGCCGATCGCCGCCTGCGGGTTGGCGATCATCGGCACCGGCATCGTGCTCGCCTATGCACTACGGCGCTGGCCCGGCGTCGACGGCCGCCTGCACGCCTCGGGCGCGCAGACCGCCTTCCGGTTCAACAGCTATGTCGCGCTGGCCCTGGCCGAGCGCCTGGCGGGCGCGCCGGGCCTGGCCTGGACGGCGCTGCTGGTGTCGGTGTGCGTCCCGGTCTGCAACCTGGCCGCGGTCTGGCCGCTCGCACGGCAAGGCGGGCAAGCCTACGGACGCGAGCTGGCGCGCAACCCGCTGATCCTGAGCACGGTGGCCGGGTTGTCGTTCAACCTGGCCGGCATCGGCCTGCCCGAGCTGGCCTCGACCACCCTCGCGCGCGTCGGTGCGGCGGCGTTGCCGCTGGGCCTGATGGCGGTCGGCGCGGGCCTGCAGATGGGGGCGCTGCGCGAGGCCCCCCGCCTGGCCGCGGCCTTCCTGTCGATCCGCCACGCCGTGCTGCCGATGGTCGCGATCGCGCTGGTGATCGCGCTCGGGCTGCCGCCCGCGCAGCAAGCGGTGCTGGTGGCCTTCGCTGCGCTGCCGACGGCCTCGAGTGCCTACGTGCTGGCCGTGCGCATGGGCGGCCACGGCGCTTTCGTGGCCTCGATCGTCACGTTGTCGACCTTGATCGCGATGGCCGGGATGCCGCTGGCCTTGCTGGCCCTGGCCCGGCTGGCCTGACGCCGCGCGGCGCCCGCCGGATCGGCGCAGGCTCAGGGAACGCCGACGGGGCCGGACATCGCCAGCGCCCACTCGACATGCTCGCGCACGAGGGGCGTCGCGCCGTCGCGGTGGGCGAGCAGGCGTGCACGAAGATCGGCCTGCACCACGCGCCGCCCCTCGCCGCTGGCGGCGTGGCCGCGTGCGCCCCGTGCCGGATCCTCGAGGGCGCGCAGCGCATTGCCCATCGCCACGGCCAGGTTGCGCCGCCATCGCTCGAGGCCGATGCGCCGGATCGCGCTGCCCTGGGTGGCGCGATCGAAGGCCTCCTCCGAGCTGGCGGTGCGGTCCCACAGCTCCACCAGCGTGCGATCCGTGACCGGCTCGCGGGCATCGAAGTCCGGCAGGGAACTCCGTTGCGCGTACTTGTTCCACGGACAGACCAGCTGGCAATCGTCGCAGCCGTACACCCGGTTGCCGAGCGCCGGCCGCAATGCCGACGGAATCGGTCCCGCGTGCTCGATGGTGAGGTACGAAATGCAGCGCCGCGCATCCAGACGGCCCGGCGCGACGATCGCGCCGGTCGGGCATGCATCGAGGCATGCACGGCACTCGCCGCAGTGCGCCGTGACCGGCGGGGTCGTCGGCAACGGCAGGTCGACGAAGATCTCGCCGAGAAAGAACATCGACCCGGCTTCGCGCGACAGGGCCAGCGTGTGCTTGCCCCGCCAGCCAAGGCCGCTGCGCGTCGCGAGCTCGACTTCGAGCACCGGCGCCGAATCCACGAACACCCGGTGGCCGAAGGGCCCGACCGCCTGGGCCAGGCGATCGGCCAGTTGCTGCAGCCGCCGGCGCAGCACCTTGTGGTAGTCGCGTCCTCTGGCATAGAGCGAGACCTGCCCGCGCGAGGGGTCGGCCAGCGCCGCCCACTCGCGCTCGACCCAGTCGGGCCCGGCGTCGCGAGGCAGGTAGTCCATGCGGGCGGTCACCACGCGCACCGTGCCGGGCACCAGTTCGGCGGGCCGGGCGCGTCGAAGCCCGTGGCGGCGCATGTAGTCCATCGAGCCCGCGAAGCCCGCCTCGAGCCAGGCGAGCAGGCCGGGCTCGGCCGTCGTCAGGTCGGCATCGGCCACCCCGATCTGGGAAAATCCCAGCATGCGCGCCCATTGTCGAAGGTCGGCCTCGAGCACCGCCGGGTCGAGGGGCCCGGACGGCGGCCTTGCAGGGTCGCCGGACGGCGAATCCCCCGAGTGAGCCGAGCGCATCGACCGATTCTAGGAACGCTCACGCGGGACTGGCCCGACGAAGCAGCCTGTGCCGCCGACGCCGCGGCATGGGTGCGGCGCGCGCCCGGGGCGCTGGCCGATGCGATCGTGTGCCTCGACG
>JALOSQ010000218.1 GCA_025458335.1 Ideonella sp. | reverse complement strand
GTACGCGATCATGGCCGTCGCGCTGGTGGTTGGGCTGCTGTACACGCTGCCCAACTTCTTCGGCGAGTCGCCGGCGATTCAGGTCTCCAGCGCCAAGGCCACGCTGAAGGTCGACGGGTCCGTGGTGCCACGCGTCGAGCGCGCCCTGGCCGGAGCGTCGATCACGGCCGATTTCGTCGTGCTCGACGGCACCTCAGTGCGCGCCCGCTTCGCCACGACCGACGACCAGCTGCGCGCGCGTGACGTCATCGACCGTGCCCTTAACCCGGATCCGGCCGACCCGAGCTACATCGTCGCGCTGAAAACCCGGATCCGGCCGACCCGAGCTACATCGTCGCGCTGAACCTGCTGTCGCGCTCGCCCGCCTGGCTGGCGAGCATCCGGGCCCTGCCGATGTACCTGGGACTGGATTTGCGCGGCGGCGTGCACTTCCTGATGCAGGTCGACATGCGCGCCGCGCTGACCAAGCGCGCAGAGTCGCTGGCCGGCGACGCGCGTTCGCTCCTGCGCGAGCGCGGCCTCAGGCACGCCGGCGTCGCCCGTGACGGCAACGACGTCGAGATCCGCTTCCGCGACCGCGAGACGCTCGACAGCGCGCAGCGCCTGCTCGCCGAGCAGCTGCCCGAGATGCAGTGGACGGCTGGCGGCACGCCCGAGGACCTGCGCCTTTCCGGTGTGCTGACCACCGAGGCCGCGCGGCGCGTCCAGGAGACCGCGGTCCGGCAGAACATCACCACCCTGCACAACCGCGTCAACGAACTCGGCGTGGCCGAGCCGGTGATCCAGCAGCAAGGCGCCGACCGGGTCGTGGTCCAGCTTCCAGGCGTGCAGGACACGGCCAAGGCCAAGGACATCATCGGCCGCACGGCCACGCTCGAGGTGCGCCTCGTCGACGAAAGCACCGAGGCTCAGGCCGCGGCGGCGGGCACTGGCCCCGTCCCCTTCGGCCGCGAGCGCTACGTGGAGCGTGGCGGCGCGCCGCTGATCCTTCGGCGCGACGTGATCCTCACCGGCGAGAACCTCACCGACGCCCAGCCCGGCTTCGACAGCCAGACGCAGGAGCCGGCGGTCCACCTCACGCTCGACGCCAAAGGCGCGCGGATCTTCCGGGACGTGACCCGTGAGAACGTCGGCCGGCGCATGGCGATCCTGCTGTTCGAAAAGGGCCGCGGCGAGGTGGTCACCGCCCCCGTGATCCGCAGCGAGATCGGCGGTGGCCGGGTGCAGATCTCGGGCCGCATGACGACCGCGGAGGCCAACGACGTCGCGCTGCTGCTGCGCTCGGGTTCGCTGGCCGCGCCGATGGAGATCATCGAGGAGCGCACGATCGGCCCGAGTCTGGGGGCCGACAACATCTCCAAGGGCTTCAACAGCGTGCTGTACGGCTTCGTGGCGATCGCCGTCTTCATGTGCATCTACTACATGCTGTTCGGCGTGTTCTCGACCCTGTCGCTGGCCTTCAACCTCCTGCTGCTGATCGCGGTGCTGTCGATGCTGCAGGCCACGCTGACCCTGCCCGGCATTGCCGCGATCGCGCTGACGCTGGGCATGGCGATCGACGCGAACGTGCTCATCAACGAGCGGGTGCGGGAGGAGTTGCGCGGCGGCGCGTCGCCCCAACAGGCGATCCACCAGGGCTACGAGCGGGCGTGGGCCACCATCCTCGACTCGAACATCACGACCCTGATCGCCGGCCTGGCCCTGCTGATCTTCGGCTCGGGCCCGGTGCGCGGATTCGCGGTCGTGCACTGCATCGGCATCCTCACGTCGATGTTCTCGGCGGTGATGTTCTCGCGTGGCCTGGTGAATTTCTGGTACGGACGCCAGAAGAAGCTCAAGTCGGTCTCCATCGGCCAGGTGTGGACGCCTCCGGGCGGCACCACTGGCACCCCCGTCGTCAAGGCCTGAAGCCCGCGCGCCCCAATCCCCCGGACACCTGCCATGGAATTCTTCCGGATCCAGCGCGACATCCCGTTCATGCGGCACGCGATCGTGCTCAACGCGATCTCGGCCATCACCTTCCTGCTCGCCGTGTTCTTCATCGCCACCCGCGGGCTGAACCTGTCGATCGAGTTCACCGGCGGCACGGTGATGGAGGTGCAGTACCCGCAGGCCGCCGACGTCAATGCCGTGCGCACGACGGTCGAGCGGATGGACTTCGGCGAGGTCCAGGTCCAGAACTTCGGCTCGTCGCGCGACGTGCTGATCCGCCTGCCGGTGCGCGGCGACATCAAGCAGGCCGATCTGGTCGATCGCGTGTTCGCACAACTCTGCGCAGCCTCGGGCGGGACGGTCAGCCGTCAGGAGGTGACCACCGAGCAGGGCGCCACCGTCACCAAGCCCCTGTGCGGCACGCCGGGTGCCGAGCCGGTGCGCCTGCAGCGCAGCGAGTTCGTCGGCCCGTCGGTCGGCGCGGAGCTCGCCCGCGACGGCGCCATCGCCCTGGCCTTCACGATCCTCGGGATCATGGGCTACCTCGCGCTTCGCTTCGAGTGGAAGTTCTCGATCGCCGGCATCGTCGCCAACATCCACGACGTGGTGATCATCATCGGCTTCTTCGCGTTCTTCCAGTGGGAGTTCTCGCTGGCGGTGCTGGCGGCGACGCTGGCGGTGCTGGGCTACTCGGTCAACGAGTCGGTGGTGATCTTCGACCGCATCCGCGAGGCGTTCCGCAAGTTCCGCAAGATGACCACCCAGGAGGTCATCGACCACGCGATCACCCGCACGATGAGCCGCACGATCATCACGCACGGCTCCACGCTGATGATGGTGGTGTCGATGCTGATCTTCGGCGGGCCCACGCTGCACTATTTCTCGCTGGCGCTGACCATCGGCATCCTGTTCGGCATCTATTCGTCGGTGTTCGTCGCTGCGGCGATCGCGATGTGGCTCGGCGTCAAGCGCGAGGACCTGGTCAAGCCGCAGTCCAAGGAAGCCGACCCGAACGACCCGAACGCCGGGGCCGTGGTGTAGAGTCGTTCGGCGAGTCTCCCCGCAGACCGCGCACACCCCCATGACCACGGCGATCCCGGCCAACGCCACCGTCATCGCCGCGCAGGCGCGGCGGTACTACGTCGAGGGACTGGTCAACGGGACGCCATCGGTGGTGGCGGCCGTGGTCGAGAACGCCAAGCAGCTGCTCGCACAGCCCGCGGAGCATCAGCTCGCGATGCAGCGGCGCGACCTCGTCCACGACCTCGGAAAGAGCGCTCCGTTCTGGCAGTCCGGCATCGTGTCGATCCTGCGGAGCGCGACGAGCGGTGGCGTGGTATCGGCCTCGAGGCCAGGGGACCTGCCGCCCCCGTCAGGCCGAGGCGCCCCGCTGACGCTGGTCGACGACGACACGATCGAAAACGAGATCGTCAGCTCCAAGCTGGCACTGGCGATGATGGACCGGTCGTCCTGGGAGTTCACCGACCTGCGCTCGCGCATGCTGCTGCTCGAGGGCCGTGACGAGCTCGACCCGAACGACGTCCTGCGCCCGCACGTGCTCGCCCGGGTCGTCACGACCGCCTGGCGCAACGCCGGGCTCTCGCTCGAGGCGTGGAAGCTGATCCAGCCGGACTTGCAGGACGAGTTCTCGCACTTCGCCGAGGAGTCGTACCACGAAGTCAATCGCTGGCTGCTCGAGCGGCGCGTGATGCCCGACATCGACCTGCGGCCGTTCATCCGGCGGTCGCGCAACGTGGTGCACTGGAGCACTGGCAGCGGCGCCTCGGGCTTCGGCATCAGCCAGCCGGGCGCGAGCTTCGACGGGTCCAGGGCCAGCGTGGCCGACGAGACGCGGCTGATGACCCGCATGGCCAGCCTGTCGCGCAGCATCGACCATGCCGAGGCGGTACTCGGTCGCCTCAACCGGCTGGTGGGACGCCAGCTGCCCGATTTCGCCAGCACAGCGGTGTCGGCCCAGCCGGCATCGCCTCGACTGAAGGCCGCGATCGCCAGTGCCCAGGAGGGCATCGTCGAGCGGCTGGCACGCGCCACGCAGTCTCCCGGCGCGGTCGCGCCGGCCCTCAGCGCGCCGGCCCTCCTCGAGGAGATGCACCAGCGCAAACAGGTGCTCAAGCAGGCGGCCGAGACGCCGGTCGAGCGCGCCACGATCGAAATCGTGGCGCTGCTGTTCCAGAGCATCCTGACCGAGGAGCGCCTGCCGGCCTCGGTGCGCGTGTGGTTCGCACGACTGCAGATGCCGGTGCTGCGGGTTGCGGTCGGCGAGCCCGATTTCTTTGCGACCACCGACCACCCGGCGCGCCGGCTGATCGACCGCATGGGGGCCTGCGTCATGGGGTTCGACGCCACGGCGCGCCTGATCGGAGACTCGCTCGAGAAGGAGATCAAGCGCATCGTGCAGGTCGTCGAGGCCTACCCGGACACCGGTCGGCGTGTTTTCCAGACGGTGCTCACCGAGTTCGAGAAGTTTCTCGAGCACTACTTCCGCAGCGAGAACGAAGCCTCCAAGGCCGGCGTGTCGCTTGCCCAGCAGGTCGAGCAGCGCGAGACCCTGGCGATCCAGTACACGATGGAGTTCCTGTTCCAGGTGTGGGCCGACGTGCTGGCGATGGCCGCGGTCAAGAGCGGTCCGCAGGGCGAGTTCACCAAGGCCATGAAGCGCGCGGCCACGGACCTGATCTGGTCGGCCAGTGCCAAGGTGTCGCGTGAGGAGCGCGCCGAGGTCATCCGGCGCTTGCCGCCCCTGCTCAAGACGCTGCGTGAGGGCATGGACCAGGCAGGGCTGGCGGCCGAGCGCCAGGACGAGCACCTGCAGCGCCTGAATGCGTCGCTCGCGGCCGCCTTCACCGCCAAGGCCGCGGCGATTCCCGGCGAGCGCCTGGCCGAGCTGAAGAACCGGCTGGAGACCCTCGAGGAGATGCTGCCCGACGCCCAGGAGGTCGACATCGACGAGTCGCTCGTGCTGGACCTGTCCGGTCACGAGAATTCAGCCTTCGAGATCGTGGCCGAGGGCGGCTCCATGCCCACCCCGGCGATGCTCAGCTGGGCCCGCGAGCTGCAGGTCGGCGCCTGGTACATGCTCGACTACCGCAACCGCAATGAGCCGATGCAGCTCGCCTGGCAGGGCATGCGGCGCCAGCTTTCGCTGTTCGTCTCGCCCAACGGTCGATGCGTGCTGTTCCAGCGGCATCGCCTGGCGGCGTTCCTGCAGGCGGGGCTGCTGGTGCCGGCGCAGGACGAATCGCTCACCGTCAAGGCCACGCGCAGCGCGCTGGCCAAACTCGATGTCGATCCGTCGCGGCTGCTGAACTAGCACGCCGCCACGCCAGGGACGCCGAAAGCGGTGCGCGGTGCGCCGGGCGCCGCCGGCTCAGTGGATCGAGCGCTGTGACGCGTCGACGAACAGCTCGTCCAGGATCAGCGCATCGGGCTCCTCGCCCAGGCTCCAGAAGACCATCAGCACGATGATCTTCAGGTCCTCGAGGTCGACCGGGCCCCCGGGAATGGCGAGCGCGCGCTCGATCACCATCTCGCGCAGACGGGGCGACAGCACGCGTGCTGACTCGAGAAAGCTGAGGAACCCGATCGACGCTTCGCCGAGGTGGTCCTGTTCAGGCTTGACATAGACACGCAGGCTCGAGGCGCTCAATTCCCCGCAACTCTGCGCAGCGCCGGCCAGCCCGTCGAGCCACGTCAGGGCGTCCTCGATCTCGTCGTTCTCGAACCCCGCGGAGGCCAGCTTGCGCGTCAGCTGCGCGTGGTCGGGGCAGGCGTCCGGGCGCCAGTAGTTCTCGTACAGGTAGACGAGCACTTCGAACATGAAATGAATATACCCCACCCCCCGGCGGCGGGCGGCCGCTCACCCTTGGGCGCGGCGCTGGAAGCGCTGGCCCGGCAGCCGCGCGACCCGGCCGGCCAGCTCGAGCTCGAGCAGTCGCGCCGACAGTCGCGCCGCCGGCCAGCCGGTCCGGGCCGCGAGCTGGTCCTGGGTGACCGGGTCGTAGCCCATCGCGCGCAGCACCTCGTCGTCCACCGCTTCGCCGAGGTCGGCTGCGGATGGCGCCGACGCGGCGGGTGGGCTTGCGGGGGGCGAGAGCGGGGGCAACTCCGCCAGGATGTCCTCGGCGCTGTCGACGAGCTTCGCCCCCTGCTTGATCAGCGCGTGGCAGCCGCGGGATTGCGGCGAGTGGATCGACCCAGGCACCGCGAAGACCTCGGCGCCCTGATCGAGCGCCTGCCGCGCCGTGATGAGCGATCCGGACTGGAGCGCCGCCTCGACCACCAGGGTCCCGCGGGCGAGGCCGGCGATCAGCCGGTTGCGCTGCGGGAAGTGCGGCGCGAGCGGGCCGGCGCCCAGCGGGTACTCGCTGACCATCAGTCCTGCCGTGCGGATGCGGCGTGCCAGCGCGGCGTTGCGGCGCGGATAGTCGCTGTCCAGCCCCGTGCCGACGATGGCGATCGTGCCGCCGGGGCCTTCCAGGGCGCCGGCGTGCGCCGCCGCATCGATCCCCAACGCGAGGCCCGAGACCACCGTGCGGCCGGCCTCGCTGAGCGCCCGGGCGAAGTCGCGGGCCGTGTCCTCGCCTTGGGCCGTGGGATTCCGGCTGCCGACGACGGCGACGGCGTCGGCAGCGAACAGGTCGACGCGACCCTCGGCATAGACGAACAAGGGCGGATCGGCCGTCTGCAACCAGCGGGTGGGGTATCGCGGGTCACCGAGGGTGACGACGGCCCGCGTCGGGTCGCCGTCCAGCCAGGCGAGCGTCCGGTCGAGCGCAGCATCGAGCGCGGGCGGGCGCTCCTGCAGGGCGCGGGCCACCGTTTCGCCGACGACGCCCGCGAGGGCCACGGGCGTCTGTGCGAAGACCCCCTGGGGGGACCCGCAGGCGGCCAGCAGGTGCCGGGTACCCGCCCGCCCGAGGCCGGGGGTCAACGTCAGGCGCAGCCAGGACTCGAGTTCGTCGCGCTCCACGCCGGGGCAGATGCCGGGTCTAGGGTTCTCGGCGGAGACGAGCCGGTCAGGGCTGCGAGACGCGGTCGCCGGCGACGACGGGGCGTTCGGCCTGCAGGATCACGCCGTACGACACCCGGTCGAAGACGCGGAAGACGAACAGCAGGCCGTGGCGCTCGTCGGGCAGCTTCATCGTGGGCCGCGCGGGATCGGTCGTGTCGACGCGGCGCACGCCATCCTTCCAGAGTGCCAGCACGTGCCCGCGCTCGATGCCGTTGGTGCTGCCGCGATTGATTGCGACGACCTGGTTCTGGCCGGCCGTCACACCCTCGCCGTAGATCGACACGATCTGGCCGGCGACCTCGCCCTGGGGGGCGCGCGGCGCGTAGGCCGTGAAGTCGCGGGGTGGCACAGGCGCCAGGCGGTCCCCGACGCCTGCCTCGAGCTTGGTGCTGGTGATCGTGAACGTGGCGGGCACGATCTGCGTCGCATCGCGCTCGAGCGTCGCAGTGGCCCCGCCTTCACGGGTGTACTCGGCCGTGCCCACGTAGGCGGCCTCGTAGCCCAGGACCTCGCGGGTCGTCGGGTCGACCAGCGGCTTGGGCTGGCGGAAGATCCGGTAGTCCCGCTGGTTGCCGAGGTCGCCGCGCACGTAGGCCAGGTCGCCGCGACCCAGGAACACGCGTCCCTCCTGGCTGGCCACGATGCGCGGTGCGCCATCGAGCTCGCCGGCATTGAAGACCACCGCCTCGTTCAGGAACGGCTCGATCACGCCGAGCGGCACCGCCGCGATCGGGGCGTCGTAGGGCTCGCTGCGCACCCGCGGGGACAGCCGCACGGTGCCGCCGGTCGGCTGGGCCAGCCGCAGGCGCGCACGCCCGTCGACCTTCTCGAGCATCAGCACCTGACCGGGGAAGATGAGGTGCGGGTTGCGGATGTCGTCGAGGTTCATCCCCCACAGCTCGGGCCAGCGCCATGGGCTGCGCAGGAACACGCCGGAGATCGCCCACAGCGTGTCGCCCCGCTTGACGGTGTACGTATCTGGCGCGTTCGGCGCGAGCTCCGAAAGCGGAACGCCCGCCTGGGCCACCTGTTGGGCCGTGGCGCGCTGCTGCGGGGTGATCGGGAAGTTCACCGCCAGGGCCGTGGTCGCGATGGCGGCGAGCGCGGCGACGGCGGCCAACCCGGGCAGGCGACGGGCCATCGGGCGGGCGTGGGGGCGGGCAGGCATGTCGTTGAATCTCCGGGCACAGACGAGGCGGCTTCGCCCCAGCAGCCGAGCGGTGGTCGCGGGCCGCTCGTCACGGAACCCGACGATCGGCGAAAATGCTCAACCTGTTTGGCAAATTCTGCCCATAACGCCTTGATGCCGCAATGAAAGCGGACTGTGCCGCGCGAAGGTGTGAGACCTGTCACGCCTCGCGTGCATGGCCGATGCGGCGCGACAAACCGGCGAGTGCGACGTTTCCATGGCCCGACTCCAGATCCTCTGCTATCCCGATCCGCGCCTGCACAAGGTCGCTCAGCCGGTGGCCAACGTCGACGAGCGGGTCCGCCGGCTGGTCGACGACATGCTCGAGACGATGTACGCCGCCGAGGGGGTCGGCCTCGCGGCCACGCAGGTCGACGTGCACGAACGGGTCATCGTGATCGACACGTCGCCCGACCGGAACGAGCCGCGGGTGCTCATCAACCCGGAGATCGTCTGGGCCAGCGAGGAGCGCGCCATCGCCGAGGAGGGCTGCCTGAGCGTGCCCTCCATCTACGACAAGGTCGAGCGCGCGGCACGCGTGCGCGTGGCCGCGACCGGCCGCGACGGCGAGCGCCGGGAGTTCGAGGCGGACGGAGGTCTTCGTCGAGTACCTCAGCCCGTTCAAGCGCGACCGCATCCGGCAGAAGATGGTCAAGCGCACGCGCGAGGCCGCGCGTGCCGGCGCCTGAGGCCGTCGCGCCCCCGGTCGACGGCGGGCTGAGGATCGTCTTCGCCGGCACGCCGGCGTTTGCGCGGCGTGCGCTCGAGGCCTTGCTGGCCAGCCGACACCGTGTGGTGGGCGTGCTGACCCAACCCGACCGCCCGGCCGGCCGCGGCCTGCGGCTGCAGCCTTCGGACGTCAAGGTCGCGGCCCTCGAGGCGGGTGTTCCGATCGTCCAACCGCGCAGTCTGCGGCTGGACGGGCGCTTCGCCGAGGATGCGGCCCGCGCGCGCGCGTGGCTCGCCGAGCACCCGGCCGACGTGATGGTGGTGGCAGCCTACGGGCTGCTGCTGCCCCGGTGGGTGCTGGAGACCCCGCCGCGCGGCTGCCTGAACATCCATGCCTCGCTGCTGCCACGCTGGCGCGGCGCCGCACCGATTCACCGGGCGATCGAGGCCGGCGACACCGAGACCGGCATCACGCTGATGCAGATGGACGAAGGGCTGGACACGGGCGCCATGCTGCTGTCGCAGGCCTGCGCCATCGGCGCGGACGACACGACCGGGACGCTGCACGAGCGCCTCGCCGACCTCGGTGCCCGGCTGGTGGTCGAGGGACTCGACCAGCTGCAGGCCGGCACCCTGCGGACGCAGCCCCAGCCCGCCGACGGGGTCACCTACGCACGCAAGGTCGACAAGGACGAGGCCGCGATCGACTGGAGGCAACCGGCTGACCAGATCGAGCGGCGCCTGCGGGCGTTCGATCCGTTCCCCGGCGGGGTGACCACCTTGCCGGGCGGCGAGGCGATCAAGGTGTGGCGCGCACGGGTGCTGGACCCCGTCCCGGGCCAGGCGCGCGGTCCCGGGACGGTGGTGGCCAGCGGCGACGCCGGGATCGACGTCGCGTGCGGCCGCGGCGTGCTGAGGCTGCTCGAGTTGCAGCGTCCTGGTGGCCGGCGCCTGCCGGCGCGCGAGTTCCAGGCCGGTCGGCCCGTCGCCGTGGGCACATGCCTGGGGCTGGCCGCGTCCCCGGCCGCCCACCCCGAGCGATGACCACGGCTCAAGCCCCGGCCGGGGGTGCCGATATCCGACGCCATGAGGTCGCATGTGCGTCGACTGTTGCTGTGGGTCTTGCTGGCCGGGGCGCTGCCCGGCCTGGCCGGCTGCGACCTGCTGGGCATCAAGACGCCCCAGGACATCGCGGCGGCGCGCGAGGCCGAGGGCAAGGCCATCGGCGGGGCCTGCCGTCACGCGGGCCGAGCGATCGAGGACTGCTATCAGCTCAACCGTCGGGCCGACAAGGCGGCGGTGTTCACCGGCTGGCGCGAGGCCGGCGATGCGCCGGCGCGCGGCAGCTGACGCCGCGTCGGTTGCGCCCTCTGGGGGGCCGCCGGTGCTGAACGCGCTGCGGCAGGCCTGGGCCGACCCCCACCTGCGCCAGGGCGCGCGGGACCTCGCGCCGTTCGCGCCCGGCATCGCCGCGTGGGGGATCGTCACGGGCGTCGCGATGGTGCAAAGCGGGCTTTCGCTGCCCCTGGCCGTGCTGATGAGCCTCATCGTCTATGCCGGCACGGCACAGCTGTCGGCCCTGCCGCTGATGGCCGCGGGCGCGCCGATGTGGGTCATCTGGGCCGCGGCCTTCTGCGTGAACCTGCGCTTCGTGATCTACAGCGCGCAGTGGCGGCCCTACCTGGCGCACCTGCCCCGCCCGGCGCGACTGGCGATCACGTCGCTGTCGGCCGACATCAACTTCGCGGTGTTCCAGCGGCGTTGGCGCGAACGCAGGTGCCGTACTTCCTGGGCGGCGGGCTGCTGCTGTGGGTGGTCTGGCAGGCGGCCTCGATGGTGGGCATCCTGGCGGCCGGGACGATCCCGCTGCACTGGGGTCTCGGCTTCGCCGGCACGCTGGCCATGCTCGGGCTGACCTACGGCCTGATCGACAGCCGCGCCGGTTGGGTCGCGGCGGCCGTGTCCGGGGCGGCGGCCGTCGCGGCCTACGCGCTGCCGTTGAAGCTGAACATCGTGGTCGCGATCGCGGCGGCAGTGGCGGCCTGGCTGCTGACCGAATCGCTGACCCGCCGCGCGGGTCGGGATGGCGCGTCGGCATGAGCACGCTCGAGACGGTCGTCACGCTGGTCGGGCTCGCGGTCGTGACGCTGGTGTCGCGTGCATTCTTCGTGATCCCGGAGCGCGAGGTGCCGATCCCCGCCTGGCTGCTGCGCGGCCTGAAGGTGGCGCCGCTGGCGGCGCTCGTCGCGATCATCGTGCCGGAGGTGGTGCTGACCGACGGCGCGCTGATTCGTGACTGGCGGGATGCGCGCTGGCCCGCGGTGCTGGTGGCGACGGCCTGGTACGCCTGGCGACCTGGGGTCCTGGGGCCTCTGCTGGCCGGCTTGGCGGCTTTCCTGCCGCTGCGGCTGGCGCTGGGCTGGTGACCGGCGCGGCGCGCGGCCGACACGGCCGGCACCCGGCCGGCCCGAGGTTGCGGCATCTGCACGCCGGCTCGAAGGAGCACGGGCCGCAGGTGCCGGTGAGCGGTTAACGTCCCGGGTCGCCCGCGC
>JALOSQ010000217.1 GCA_025458335.1 Ideonella sp. | reverse complement strand
AGGACGTTCGGCGAGGTTGACCGCACCGGCCCGGTGCCGGTCGAGGCCACACCCGCGGGGCCGGCCTGGGCGACGATCCCGGAGGGCGGCGAAGGTGCCTGGGTCAACCAGACCATGGCCCCCACGGCCCCCACGCCGGCCACCATCGCCGCAGACCCGGTCCAGCGGCGCCACCGACGCCGGGCCGCCTTGGAACCCTCCGGTGCCGTGGACGGCGCACCGCGGCGAGCAGTCGCACGTCCCGGTCACGTGGCGAGGCCAGGTCGGACGACCGCAGGGTGTCTCCGATCAGGTGGTAGCTGTGCCACGTCGATTCGCTCCCCGGCGAGCGTCGCCACGCGGAAAGCGCCGCGTGCACCTCCGAGTCGGTGGCTTCGCCGTCGACGAGCGCAGACCAGACCTCGGGGTTCGGGCTGGCTGAGGAGTTCGGGGTGGGGGACATGCACTAGCTCCAACTTCCAGGCGGGCGACTACCAGCGCTCGCCCTCTCGGGTGTCCAGCAGAGGGCGCAGCCGCGCTGCGATCGCCTCGCGGGCCCGGAAGATCCGGGACCTGACCGTGCCGATCGGGCAATTCATCACGGTGGCGATTTCCTCGTAGCTCAGACCTTCGATCTCGCGCAGGGTGATTGCCTGGCGAAGATCCTCGGACAGATCCTCGACGGCCGCGTTCACCGCCTGCGCGATTTCCTTGCTCGCGAGGACGGCCTCGGGCGTCTCGCCGTCGCTTAGGTCGGTTTCGGCGCGCGAAGTTTCGTCGTCGTCATCCCGCGAGGCGAGGGCGGATTCGAGCACGACCGGGTCGCGCTTCATCTCCACCAGGGTCTTCTTGGCCGTGTTGACGGCAATCCGGTACAGCCAGGTGTAAAAGGCGCTCTCGCCGCGGAACTGGCCGATCGCGCGGTACGCCCGGATGAAGCTCTCCTGCGCGATGTCGGCCACCAGGTCGGTGTCACGCACCATCCGGGCGATCAGCCGCTCGATGCGACGCTGGTACTTGATGACCAGCAGTTCGAATGCGCGCGTGTCGCCGCGCTTGACGCGCTCGACCAGCGTGGCATCGGCATCGGGGTGGTCCGTCACGGCACACGGGGGCTTGGGGGAGCAAGCCGCAGCGTACTTCGAAGGTGGGTCCAGCGGGGCTCACCGAGACTTGGCCCGTCGATCCACAGGAGATCGTCGACCACCGGTCCGGGCGCGGTGGCGCGGACACGCAACAGCAGGCCCCTCGGACTCGACCAGATCCCGCCGACCTGCGCCGGGGACGGATCCGTGTCGCCGGACCACAGGGCCTGCCAGCCAGAGCCGGTCCAGCGCAGCGCGACCATGCGGCGCCCGGGACGGCGGAGCCAGGACAGCACGGCCGCCGCGCCGCCGACCGCCAGAAGCAGACCAGTCGCGGCCCACTGCCCGTCGCGCGCGCCGTGCAGGCCGGCAGCAGCGGCACATATGCCCACGGCGGCGAGGGTCGTCGCGAAGCGCCAGGCATCGAGTGGCCTGAGCGCGGGCGGCCCGACCTCTAGCCAGGGGGCCGTCATTGCCGGAGGAATGTGCGAGCGGATGGCGGCTCAGACGCGCCGGAACACCAGCGTGCCGTTCGTGCCACCGAACCCGAAGTTGTTCTTGACCGCGTGCTCGATCGCCATCGGACGCGCCTCGCGGGCGCAGTAGTCCAGATCGCACTCGGGGTCCGGCGTGTCCAGGTTGATGGTGGGCGGCGCCACCTGGTGGTGGACCGACAGCGCGGTGAACACCGACTCCAGGCCACCGGCCCCACCGAGCAGGTGGCCGGTCATCGACTTGGTCGAACTCACGACCATCCGGCGGGCGTGTTCCCCGAAGGCCAGCTTGATCGCGTTCGTCTCGTTGACGTCGCCCAACGGGGTCGAGGTGCCGTGCGCGTTGAGGTACTGCACCTGGTCGGCGTTGATTCCGGCGTTGCGCAGCGCCGCCCGCATCGACCGCTTGGGCCCGTCGACGTTCGGCGCGGTCACGTGGAAGGCGTCGGCGCCCATGCCGAAGCCGGCCAGTTCGCAATAGATCCTGGCGCCGCGGCGGCGAGCATGCTCGATCTCCTCGAGCACCATCACCCCAGCGCCCTCGCCCAGGACGAAGCCGTCGCGGTCCTTGTCCCAGGGGCGCGACGCACGCTTGGGGTCGTCGTTGCGGGTCGACAGCGCCCGAGCGGCGGCGAACCCGCCGATCCCCAGCGGCGAGACCGTCGACTCGGCGCCACCGGCGACCATCACGTCGGCATCGCCGTACTCGATCAGCCGACCGGCTTCGCCGATGCAGTGCAGGCCGGTGGTGCAGGCCGTCACGATCGCCAGGTTCGGGCCCTGGAAGCCGAACTGGATCGACAGGTGCCCCGAGATCATGTTGATGATCGAGGCCGGCACGAAGAACGGCGAGATGCGCCGCGGGCCCCGGGCGGTGAGCTCGGCATGGGTCTGCTCGATCATCGGCAGGCCGCCGATGCCCGATCCCACCATGCAGCCGATCCGCTCGGCCGCCGCCTCGTCGAGGTCGGCACCGGTGGGCAGGCCCGCATCCCGGACCGCCTGAATGGCGGCTGCCAGCCCGAAGTGGATGAACGTGTCCATGTGCCGGGCTTCCTTGGCGGGGATGTAGTCCTCCACCCGGAAGCCGCGCACCTCGCCGGCGAAGCGGCAGGCGAAGCCGCTGGCGTCGAACTTGGTGATCGTGTCGATGCCCGATTCGCCGGCCAGCAGCCGGGGCCAGGCCTCGCCGACCGAATTGCCCAACGGGCTGATCAGACCCAGCCCGGTGACGACGACACGACGACGTGACATGAAAGGTGCACCCTCTGCAGCGCCGCAAGCGCGGCGTCAGGCTGCCTTCTGGTGCTTCGTGGCGTACTCGATGGCCAGCTGCACCGTGGTGATCTTCTCGGCTTCCTCGTCGGGAATCTCGATGCCGAACTCGTCCTCGAGCGCCATCACCAGCTCGACCGTGTCGAGCGAGTCGGCGCCGAGGTCGGCCACGAAGGCCTTCTCGTTGGTGACGTCGGATTCGGGAACGCCCAACTGCTCGGCGATGATCTTCTTGACGCGGGCTTCGATGTCGCTCATGGCTCCTCCAGGGGGGATGTGTGATCCAGTTGGCGCGGATTCTAGGGGGTGGGCCCTAAGGCCCTGCCCGCCGGACGGCGGGGGGCGGCGGCGATTCAGGCCATGTGGAGGCCGCCGTTGACGTGCAGCTCGACGCCGGTGACGTAGCCGGCGGCGGGCGACACCAGGTAGGCCACCGCGGCGGCGACGTCGTCGACGCTGCCCAGGCGGCCCAGCGGGATCTGTGCGGCCAGCGCCTGAGTCTGCTGCTCGCTCAGGGCGCGGGTCATGTCAGTGTCGATGAAGCCCGGCGCCACGCAGTTGACCGTGATGCCGCGGCTGCCGAGCTCGCGGGCGAGCGAGCGGCTCATGCCGGCGACGCCGGCCTTGGCCGCCGCGTAGTTGGCCTGGCCGGCATTGCCCATCGCGCCGACGACCGAGGTGATGTTCACGATGCGGCCGTAGCGCTGCTTCATCATGGGTCGGGTCGCCGCGCGGCAGACGCGGAACACCCCCTGCAGGTTGGTGCCGATCACGGCGTCCCAGTCGGCGTCCTTCATGCGCATCGACAGGGTGTCGCGGGTGATGCCGGCGTTGTTGACGACGATCTGGAGGCCGCCCTCGGCCTTGACCAGCGCGTCGATCGCCGCGTCGATCGACGCCCCGTCGGTCACGTCCAGGCGAAGGCCCCGGCCGCCGTGCGGGCCGAGGGCCTCGGTGATCGCGGCGGCGCCGGCGTCGCTGGTGGCCGTGCCGATCACCCGGGCGCCGCGCGCGGCGAGGGCGCGGGCGATGCCCTGGCCGATGCCGCGCGAGGCGCCGGTGACCAGGGCAACCTGGCCGGCGAGGTCGGCCGTCGGCGCGGGCGTGGTGGGCGTCATGCAGGGGCTCCTTCCAGCAAGGCACGGACTTCGGCCAGCGAGCCCGGGTCAGCCACGCAGCCGGTGGCCAGGCCCGGGTCGATGCGCCGGACCAGCCCCGACAGCACCTTGCCGGGACCGCACTCCACCACCGCCTGAGCGCCGCGCGCCCGCAAGGCGCCGACCACCTCGACCCAGCGCACCGCGCCGAAGGCCTGCCGGAACAGCGCGTCGCGGATCGCGTCGGGCGAGCCGGGCGCTGACACGTCGACGTTGTTGACCAGCGGGATGGCCGGCGTGCGCAGGTCGACGGCGGCCAGGCGTGGCCGCAATTGCAGCGCGGCCGGTTCCATCAGGCGGCAGTGGAACGGGGCCGACACCGGCAGCGGCAGCGCACGCTTGGCGCCGGCGGCCTTCAGGCGTTCGCAGGCTTGCTGCACGGCGCTGGTGCGCCCGGCAATCACCGTCTGACGGGGGTCGTTGTAGTTGGCGGCGGCCACGACCTCACCGGTGTCGGCCTCGACCCCGGCGCACACCTGCTCGACCGCCGCCGCCTCGAGGCCGAGGATCGCCGCCATCGCGCCCGCGCCGACGGGGACCGCCGCCTGCGCGGAAGCGAACGAGAGGCAGCGCATCGGCCAGGCTCAGGGCGCCCGCGACGACGAGCGCGGTGTACTCGCCCAGCGAGTGCCCGGCCACCGCCATCGGCTCGGCGCCGGTCTCGGCGACCCAGGCCCGATAGCAGGCCACCCCCGCGGTCAGCATGACCGGCTGCGTGTTGGTGGTGAGATCCAGTCTTTCCTTGGGGCCCTGCGCGATTAGCGCGGCGATGTCCTCGCCCAGTGCCTCGCTCGCGTCGGCGAGCGTGCGGCGCACGGCAGGGTGGTCGTTCCACGCGGAGAGCATGCCCACGGACTGCGAGCCCTGGCCCGGGAAGACAAAGGCAAACGGGATC
>JALOSQ010000216.1 GCA_025458335.1 Ideonella sp. | reverse complement strand
TCCGCGGTCGCCGCGCGCGGCAGGATCTGCGTGCCGTCGCGCGACGCGAAGATCTGGCAACCGAAGGTCTCGCGCCAGCGCTGCGCATAGCCCGATCCCGCGCTACGCAAGGTGCGGTCCATCAGGTAGGCGATGGTGTTGGCCGACTGGTTGACGTCGTTGAGCGTCGTCGTGGTGCGCCGGAGGCCCTCTCCGCGGTTGAGCACCGCGACGATGGCCAGCGTGAGGATGAGGCCGATGGCCAGCGCGACCAGCAGCTCGATCAGCGTGAGGCCGCGCGACCGGGGGCGGTCGGGCGAGCGTCGGGGCAGGGCGGCGAGGCTCATGGTCAGTTCGGCGGGATCACCACGGTGGTGGTGTAGCGGTTCTGGGCCGGGGCGCCGGGCACGGCGCCGAGCGGGTTCCAGGTGATGGTGATCTCGGCCTCGCGCGGCGTGGGGGCGCCGACGGGCAGCGTGGTGATCGTGCCTGCCCCGCCCGGCAGGCCGCCATCGACGGGTGCCGCCACCCGGGCTTCCCAGGCGACGCGCGCGGCGTCCGTCGTCGCGATCACCACCGTGCCGCGGTTCCACATGAGTGCCGCCATCTCGCTGGCGAGCAGCGCGGCGCGGTTGGTGTCCTCGGCGGCGATCGAGATCTGCGTGGCACGGGCCTGCAGACCCACAAGGCCAAGCACGCCGATGCTGAACACCAGAATCGACACGAGGACCTCGAGCAGCGTGAAGCCCCGGCCCGAGCGTCGCGGGCCCACCCGCGACGCTCGACCGATGCGGCAGCAATGCCTGGGCGCAAAGCGGTGGTCGTCCATGTTCAGCACCCGTCGGGGTTGGTCCCGGACAGCGTCTTGGCCGGATCGCAGCGCCGCACCTGGCCGCCGAGCGCCACCGTGACGCGCAGCGGGCGGTCGGCCCCGGTCAGTGCGACGTCGTAGGCGCTGGCCGCCTGTGCGCAAGTGGTGGTGGCCGGCGCCATGGGGGCCGCATTGGCGACGATGCGGCCCAGCGAGTTGAAGCAGATCGCCGCCGGCCCGGTGATGGTGACCCCCGCGGCGACATCGCCGAGCTGGCCTCCCTGGATGAACTCGGCCGCCTCGCCGGCGACCAGGGGCACGGTCTGGATCGACCAGTTGCGTCCGTTGGCCGCCGCGGCAGCGCCGGCCCCCGGCGCCGCGTTGGTCAGCGTGAACACCACCTGCCGACTGCGCCGCACCGCTTCGGCCTGCGCGGTGCGCAGACCGTTCTGCAGCGCATCGCTGGCGGCGCGCACCTGGTTGTTGCGCAGGTAGGTGCCGAAGTTCGGTGCGGCCAGGGTGGTCAGGATCGCAAGGAACGCGATCGTGACCATCAACTCGATCAGCGAGAAGCCCGCGCGCCGCCGGCCGGGGCGGTGGCTCACGCGCACGGCTGCCCCCGGCGCAGCACCCAGCCGAAGCTGGTGCCGTTGCAGCTGCCCCAGCCGGTCGGTGCGGTCGTTTGCCGCTGATCCGCCTGGTTGATGGTGAGCGTGAAGCCGGCCACCGGCCCGCTGCCGACCGCCTCCAGCGTGTAGGTCGTGGCCGTGGGCTGGCCCGTGGCGCACTGCACGACGAAGTTGCCGAAGGTGCGCTGCGCGGCGGCGACGGCGCACGGCGTGGTGAAGGTCGTCGTGCCCGCGGTCACGGTCACGTACGTCCGGTTGTCCTGGAAGTGCCGCTCCATGTTGGCGCGTACCGTGGCGAGCCCGGTCGTGGCGTTGACCAGTTGACCGCGGATCACGTAGTCGCGGTAGGCGGGGTACGCAATCGAGGCCAGGATCGCCACGATCGCCACCGTGACCATGAGTTCGATGAGCGTGAAGCCGCCGGCGCCGCGGTGCGTCGCGGCTGCGGTGGCGTTGGGGTGGGTCCGAATGGGCATGAGGCGTCCTGTGGGCGTCCGGCGTCCGTCCCGTCGACGGCGCCGCGAGGGTTCGAGCCTGCGCGGGCGGGCGACAGCGGATCGGGTCTTGGGCATTATTCGGCCCTCCTCCGCGACGATCGAGGCCAGCTTGCCCAGTTCCGCTGCCTTCCTGATGAACGTGACCGCTCAGCCGACGAGCGGCGCCCGCAGGCGGGCTGAGCGGGTCGGCTGACGTGGCACGGCTGCCCCGCCTCGCCGCCGCGGGCCAGGTGCACCTGGTGCTGCAACGTTCGATGGCGGGCCGGACCGCGGTGGCCGACGAAGTCGATGCCCAGGCCTGGCGCGAGGCGCTGGGCCTGGCCTGCGCGGGGCACGGCGTGGCGCTGCATGGCTACGGCGTGTGGCCGGGCGGCTGCCTGCTGCTGATGACGCCAGCGACGGGGCCGGCCCTGGGCATGGCGATCCAGGCCGTCGGCCGACGCTACGGGCCGCACGTCAACCGCCGCCACGGCCGGCGCGGGAGCGTCTGGGAGGGGCGCTTCCGCTCGACCGTCCTCGAGCCCGAGCCTTGGGTGCCCTGGGCCCTGCAGTGCGTGGAGTCCCCCGACGGCGCGCTCGCCTGGGCGGCCGACGCCCGCGATCGCGCGCCGGCCGACACCGGTCCACCGCAGTGGTCGAGCGCGCCGCACCACCGCGGCGAACGGCGCGACCCCTTGATCCAGGACCCGCCGGCGTACTGGTCGCTCGGCAACACGCCGTTCGACCGCGAGGCGGCGTGGCGCGAGCGGCTCGAGTCGCCGCTGCCGCCCGGCGTGGCGGCCCGCCTGATCGGAGCGGCCGAGCGCGGCTGGGTGCTGGGCTCCGAGGCGTTCGCCGCGCAGGTGCAGGCGCAGACGGCGCGTCGAGTGCAGCCCCTGCCGCGCGGAAGGCCTCGCAAGCCTCGCCCCGACGCGGCCTGAGCGCGAGACGCGACCGCAAAGTCGGTCGGCCTGGCGCACGGCTCAGGCGGCCGAGTCCCCGCTCAGGCCGTCGCCGACCGGCAAACGCCGGCGCGCACCGGCAGGCTCAGACCGGCGCCCCCAGCTGCGCCGAGATCTCGCGGGCCTCCTCTCGCAGGCGCGTGACCAGCGGCCCGGCGGGGTCGAGGTCGAACACCGCGCTCGGGCCGATCGCGGTGAGGCCCAGCACCAGGGTGCCGGTGGCGTCGAACACCGGCGCGGCGGCGGCGCTCACGCCCGGCACCGAGCCGCCGACGACCGCCGCGTAGCCTTGCGCGCGGATGGTGGCGGCGTCCGGCTCCGGCTCGTCGATCGCGTTGGCGACGACAACCGGCGCGAGGCCGGTCTGGGCAACGCCCGGCGCGGCGCCGGGCAGGGCCGCGGCCGGTTCGACCGCGTGGATCTGCTCCGCGGGCAGCCACGACGAGAACAGCCGGCCCGACGCCGTGCCGCGCAGCGACAGCACGGTGCCGTGGCGCATGTTCACGTGCACCGCGGTCGGAGCCTCCTCGATCCGGACGATGGTCGGCCCGCGGGTGCCCCAGACCGCCAGCGCCACCGTGTGACCGATCGCCTGGGCCAGCGCCGGCAGCCGAGCGCTCGCCACCCGAACCGGCTCGAACTGCTGCAGACCGATCAGGCCGAGCTGCAAGGCCAGGGGGCCGAGACCATAGCGGCCACTCACTTTGTCCTGCGTGATCAGCCCGAGCTTGCCGTAGCTCACCAGGTAGGGGTGGGCCTTGGCGGGTGTCATCCCGGCGCCGGCCGCGAGCTCCTTGAGCGGCAGCGGCCGCCCCTGGTCGACCAGCGCGCGCAGCAAGGCGCCGCCTACCTCGACACTCTGGATGCCGCGCTGCGCGCGCCGCGGGCCGTTTTCGGTCGCCAGGTCCATGTTGCGGGTTTCTACTTATCCGAATGAATTAGACAATAACGAATTCGTTCACTAACATCAAGTCCGTGACGACCCGCAGGCCGGACGCTCGACCGGACCGCGCGCCCGCTGCCCACGCCCGCCACCCACGCCCGTCGACCGAACCCCGGACCCACCGATGACCGCTGCTGCCCCTGCCACCAAGGCCTTCGCCAGCCAGGCCGACCTCGAGGAGAAGAAGGTCAGCTTCGACCGCCTCTCCGCCAATGCCTACGCCTATACCGCCGAGGGCGACCCGAACACCGGCGTGATCGTCGGCGACGACGCGGTGATGGTGATCGACACGCAGGCCACGCCGGTCATGGCGGCCGATGTGATCCGCCGCATCCGCGAGGTCACCGACAAGCCGATCCGCTACGTCGTGCTCAGCCACTACCACGCGGTGCGCGTGCTCGGCGCCTCGGCCTATGGCGCGCAGCACGTGATTGCCAGCGAGGACACCCGTGACCTGATCGTCGAGCGCGGCGAGCAGGACAAGGCCAGCGAGATCGGCCGCTTCCCGCGCCTGTTCCGCAACGTCGAGAGCGTGCCGCCGGGCCTCACCTGGCCCACGATCACCTTCCGCGGCAAGATGACGCTGTGGCTCGGCTCGCTCGAGGTGCAGTTGCTGCAGCTCGGCCGCGGCCACACCAAGGGCGACACGGTGGCCTGGCTGCCGCAGCAGAAGATCCTGTTCAGCGGCGACCTGGTCGAGTTCGACGCCAC
>JALOSQ010000215.1 GCA_025458335.1 Ideonella sp. | reverse complement strand
CGACGGCACGCATCCGGCGCGGCGCCGGCTGGCATTCGACGAACTGGTCGCGCAGCAGCTGTCGCAGGGGCGCGCACTGGCGATCCGCCGGGCCCAGCGAGCGCCCGTCCTGCCGGCGGCGGCCGCGCTGGCGGGTCGGCTGCGCGAGGTGCTGCCCTTCGCACTCACCGGGGCGCAGGAGCGTGTCGCCGCCGAGATCGCGGCCGACCTCGCCCGGCCCGTCCCGATGCACCGGCTCCTGCAAGGCGACGTGGGTGCCGGCAAGACCGTGATCGCGGCGCTGGCCGCTGCCCAGGCGATCGACGCTGGCTGGCAGTGCGCGTTGATGGCGCCGACCGAGATCCTGGCCGAGCAGCACTTCGCCAAGCTGGTGGCCTGGCTCCAGCCGCTCGGCGTCGAGGTGGCCTGGCTGACCGGCGGGCGCACCGGCCGCGCGCGCCGTGATGCGCTCGCCGCGGTCGCCGCCGGCCGGGCCCGCCTGGTGGTGGGCACGCACGCGATCATCGAGTCGGCGGTGCGCTTCGAGCGGCTTGGGCTCGCGATCGTCGACGAACAGCACCGCTTCGGCGTCGCGCAACGGCTCGCGCTGCGCGAGAAGCTCGGCGCCGGACCCGGAGACGATGGCACGCCGTTGCACCCGCACCTGCTGGGCATGAGCGCCACGCCGATCCCGCGCACGCTGGCCATGGCCTTGTTCGCCGACCTCGACGTCTCCACGATCGACGAGCTGCCGCCCGGCCGCACGCCGATCGCGACGCGGGTCTTCGACGAGCGGCGGCGAGACGATGTCATCGACCGCGTGCGCGACGAGGTGGCGCGCGGGCGCCAGGTCTACTGGGTGTGCCCGTTGGTCGAGCCGGGCGAGCACGACGACGACGGCATCGACAGCCGCGAGACGCCGGCCGCCCGGCCGCGCCGGCGCGCCGCCGAGACCGCGGCGCTCGAGCTGCGCAACGCGACCGAGACCCACCGCGAGCTCGGCGAACGGCTGCCGGGCGTGATGGTCGGGTTGCTGCACGGACGCATGCCGGCGCGCGAGAAGGCGGCCGTGATGTCGTTGTTCGCGGGCGGGCAGATGGCCGTGATGGTGGCCACCACGGTGATCGAGGTCGGCGTCGACGTGCCGAATGCCAGCGTGATGGTGATCGAGCATGCGGAGCGTTTCGGGCTGGCCCAGCTGCACCAGCTGCGCGGCCGCGTCGGGCGCGGCGCCACGGCCAGCGTCTGCGTGCTGCTCTACACGGCCCCGCTGTCGCCGACCGCCAAGGCCCGGCTGCAGGCGATCGCCTCGACCCAGGACGGCTTCGAGATCGCCCGCCAGGACCTGGCCCTGCGAGGCCCGGGCGAGCTGCTCGGGCCCCGCCAGTCGGGCGCCGCGCTGCTGCGGTTCGCCGACCTCGGCCGCGACGAGGCGCTGATCGGACCCGCCCGCGATGCGGCGCGGCGCCTGCTCGCGCAGGACCCGGCCGCCGCGGCGCGGCAGGTGGAGCGCTTCCACGGCGGACAATCGGCCTTCCTGCAGGCCTAGGCGCGGCCTGCGCCTCGCGTTGCTGCCCACGCCCTGCCATGACCCTCACCGAACTGCGCTACGTCGTCGCCGTCGCCCGCGAGAAGCACTTCGGGCGTGCGGCCGAGGCCTGCTTCGTCTCGCAGCCGACCCTGTCGGTGGCGATCAAGAAGCTCGAGGACGAGCTCGACGTCAAGATCTTCGAGCGCGGCGGCAGCGAGGTCAGCGTGACGCCGCTGGGCGAGGCGATCGTGCGGCAGGCGCAGGCGGTGATCGAGCAGGCGGCCGCCATCAAGGAGATCGCGCAGAGAGGCAAGGACCCCCTTGCCGGCCCGCTCAAGCTCGGAATCATCTACACGATCGGCCCCTACCTGCTGCCCGAGCTGGTGCGGCACGCGATCGACAAGACGCCGCAGATGCCGCTCATCCTGCAGGAGAACTTCACCTTCAAGCTGCTGGAGATGCTGCGCACCGGCGACCTCGACTGCGCGATCATGGCCGAGCCCTTCCCCGACACCGGCCTGGCGCTCGCACCGCTGTACGACGAGCCCTTCATGATCGCCGTGCCGAAGCAGCACCCGCTCGCCAAACGCAAGCAGATCTCCAGCGAGGAGCTCAAGCAGGAGACGATGCTGCTGCTGGGCACCGGCCACTGTTTCCGGGACCACGTCCTCGAGGTCTGTCCCGAGTTCGCGCGCTTCTCGGGCGACGCCGAAGGCATCCGCAAGACGTTCGAGGGCAGCTCGCTCGAGACCATCAAGCACATGGTCGCCTCCGGCATGGGCATCACGGTGGTGCCGCAGCTGTCGGTGCCGGCCGAGCCGCAGCCGCACGTCAAGTACGTTCCCTTCGCCCCCCCGGTGCCGTCGCGCCGCGTGGTGCTGGCCTGGCGGCGCAGCTTCACCCGCTACGAGGCCATCGCGGCACTGCGCAATGCGATCTACGCGTGCGAGCTGCCGGGCGTGACCCGGCTGACCGCCTGACGCCGGGCCGGACACCGCCCCCGCGGCCGGCCCGACCCGTCCTCGGCCTTGCGTCCGCTCATCGTCGGGCTCGGCGGCTGCAGGGACTATCGCCACGATCGCTCGACTCCATTGGCCTGCCCCGTGGGCAGCGCCCTAGACTCGACGCATCGATCACAGGCCCCCGAAGGAGACCGACATGGCGAAGAAGGCAAAGACCGGCGGCACGGCCCAGCCCAAGGGCCAGATGCCCATCAGCATCGGGATCGGAGAGAAGGACCGCGCAGCGATCGCCGGCGGCCTTGCCAAGCTGCTGGCCGACACCTACACGCTGTACCTCACGACGCACAACTTCCACTGGAACGTGACGGGGCCGATGTTCAACACCCTGCACACCATGTTCATGGCCCAGTACACGGAGTTGTGGAACGCGGTCGATCCGATCGCCGAGCGCATCCGCTCGCTGGGCCATGCCGCACCGGGCTCCTACGCGCAGTTCGGCCAGTTGGCCTCGGTGCCCGACGCGCCCGCGACGCCACCCAAGGCGCTGGAGATGGTGCGCATCCTCGTCGAGGGCCACGAGTCCGTTGCCCGAACGGCACGCGGCGTGTTCCCGCTCGCCGAGAAGGCCAACGACCAGCCGACCGCCGACCTGCTCACCCAGCGGCTGGACGTGCACGAGAAGACCGCCTGGATGCTGCGCTCGCTGCTCGAGGATTGAGCGGCGCGACGGTCGCCGGCCGTCGTGCCGGCCACGCCCGGGATAATCCCGGGCTTTGCCGCGCGCGACCCCATGTTCAGCGACCTCACGCGCGAAGTCGGCCGCCGCCGCACCTTCGCCATCATCAGCCACCCCGACGCGGGCAAGACCACGCTCACCGAGAAGCTGCTGCTGTACGCCGGCGCGATCCAGATCGCCGGGTCGGTCAAGGCGCGAAAGGCCAGCCGCCACGCCACCAGCGACTGGATGGAGATCGAGAAGCAGCGCGGCATCTCGGTGGCCAGCTCGGTCATGCAGATGGAGTTCCGCGACTGCGTGATCAACCTGCTCGACACGCCGGGCCACCAGGACTTCAGCGAGGACACCTACCGTGTGCTCACCGCGGTCGACGCGGCGCTGATGGTGATCGATGCGGCCAACGGCGTGGAGCCGCAGACGCGCCGGCTGCTGCAGGTCTGCCGCGCGCGCAACACGCCGATCCTCACCTTCGTCAACAAGATGGACCGCGAGGTGAAGGAGCCGCTCGCGCTGATGGACGAGATCGAGCAGGAGCTCGGCATGGCCGTCGTGCCCTTCACCTGGCCGGTGGGCATGGGCAAGACCTTCGGCGGTGTGCTCGACCTGCGACGCGACCGCATGCGGGTGTTCGCCGCCGGCGAGGACCGGGTGGGCGAGCATGAGTCGATCGAGGGCTTGGCGAACCCGGTCCTGCACGAGCGCTTCGGCTCGGCCTACGACCAGGCGGCCGGCGAGGTGGAGCTGGTCCGCGAGGCGACGCCGGCCTTCGACGCCGCGGAGTTCCTGGGTGGCCACCAGACGCCGATGTTCTTCGGCTCGGCGATCAACAACTTCGGCGTGCGCGAGGTGCTCGACGCGTTGGTCGATCTCGCCCCGCCGCCCGGCCCGCGGCCGACGCTGCAGCGGGAGGTGCGGCCGACCGAGCCCCGGTTCAGCGGCGTGGTCTTCAAGATCCAGGCCAACATGGACCCGGCGCACCGCGACCGCATCGCGTTCGTGCGCGTGGCCTCGGGGCACTTCGAGCGCGGCATGAAGCTCAGGGTCACCCGCTCGGGCAAGGAGCTCAAGCCCAACACGGTGGTCAGCTTCCTGTCGCAGCGCCGCGAACTGCTCGAGGAGGCCTTCGCCGGGGACATCATCGGCATCCCCAACCACGGCGTGCTGCAGCTCGGCGATACGCTGACCGAGGGCGAGGCGCTGCAGTTCACCGGCCTGCCGTTCTTCGCGCCCGAGATGTTCCGCTCGGTCGAGGTGGCTGACCCGCTCAAGACCAAGCAGCTGCGCGCCGGGCTCACGCAGCTCGG
>JALOSQ010000021.1 GCA_025458335.1 Ideonella sp. | reverse complement strand
GAGGCCGCCGGACGCCTGATGGACTACCTCGGGTTGCTCGAGCGCTGGGGGCGGGTCCACAACCTGAGCGCGATCGATCCGGGGTTGCAAGCCGTGCAGCAGCACCTGCTCGACAGCCTTGCCGTGGTGCCTTCGCTGGATCGGCATCGACCGCAGGGCGGCGTTCTACTCGACGTGGGCAGTGGCGCGGGGCTGCCCGGGGTCGTCATCGCCATCGTCCGACCCCAGTGGCAGGTGATCACGATCGACTCGGTCGAGAAGAAGGCCAGCTTCGTGGCGCAGGTGGCGATCGAACTGGGGCTGAACCGGCTCGAGGCGCTCCATGGCCGCGCCGAGTCGCTCGGTGATCCGCAGGCGACCGGAACGCTCGCGACCCGTCGATGGGCGCAGGTGGCCCCCCAGGGCGCCGACGTGGTGATCTCCCGCGCGTTCGCCTCGCTCGCGGACTTCGTCCGACTGACCGCGCGGTGCCTTGCTCCCGGGGGAGTGTGGCTGGCGATGAAGGGGAGGCACCCGGACACCGAGCTCGCGGACCTGCGCGAAGCCGGCGACACCCTCGGGCAACCGATCGACGTGTTCCACGTGGAACCGTTGACCGTGCCCGGCCTGTCCGCAGAGCGGTGCGCGGTCTGGATGCGTCCTCGTCCCGATCCCCGGGCGTGACACCGTGAAGGCCCGACCGCTGCGGCGAAGACGCGACACACGAGCGCGCTCTGCCGCCCCGTAGCCCCGACACTACAGGGTCCGCGGGCCGCACCCAAACGATCCGTTGGCAGCCCCGGACGCCGAGCCGAAACCACCCAACGTCTGTGAGCACCAACCCCCCAAAGACCACCCGCGCCCGAGTGTTCTGCGTGGCCAACCAGAAGGGTGGCGTCGGAAAGACCACCACCACGGTGAACCTCGCCGCCGGCCTCGCCGCGGTCGGCCAGCGCGTCCTCGTGGTCGACCTCGACCCGCAAGGCAACGCGACGATGGGCTCGGGCATCGACAAGCGCCGGCTCACGGCCAGCATCTACGACGTGCTGCTCGAGACGGCGACGATCGCCTCGGCACGGGTGCGCTCCGAGCGGGGCGGCTACGACGTCCTCGGCGCCAACCGGGAGCTGGCCGGTGCCGAAGTCGAGCTGGTCGGGCTCGAGCGCCGGGATCGCCGTCTCCGGGCCGCCCTCGAGGCCGTCGCCCCCGAGTACGACTTCATCCTCGTCGACTGCCCCCCGAGCCTGTCGCTCCTGACCCTGAACGGCCTGGTGAGCGCTCACGGCGTGATCGTCCCGATGCAGTGCGAGTACTTCGCCCTCGAAGGCCTGTCCGACCTGGTGAACACGATCCGCCAGGTCCACGCCAACCTGAACCCGGACCTTCAACTGATCGGGTTGCTGCGGGTCATGTTTGATCCGCGCATCACCCTGCAGCAGCAGGTCAGCGACCAGCTCAAGGCGCACTTCGGCGACAAGGTATTCAACGCCGTCATCCCGCGCAATGTCCGACTCGCCGAGGCGCCGAGCCACGGCATGCCCGGCGTGGTCTTCGATCCGGCGTCGCGGGGAGCCCAGTCGTTCATGGAGTTCGCGCGCGAGATGGTCGCCCGCGTCGACTCCCTGCGCTGAGGGGCGCGGCGTGGCCGGCCGGAGCCGTGGCGCCGGGGCGGACGTCGAAATCGCCGCCGCCGCCCGGCGAGCCGCGGTCCGGGGAGTTGCTGCCCATGCACTCGCCGCCCTCGCGCTCGCGATCCTGGCGGCCTGCGGCGGCGATGGCCCCTCGGCCCCGCCCCCCGCGTCGCCCTCGAGCGCCCTGGCGCAGCAGTGCGCGCCCGGCAATCCCCACATCGCCGATGCCGTGGCGCCCGTCGTCCTTGCCAGCCTCGACGCGGAACGCCGGTGGGTGCGGCAATACGTCGATGAGGCCTATCTCTGGTACGGCGAGGTGCCGCGCGTCGACCCGCTTGCCCCGGCCTTCGACGACGCGGCCGACGTCGCGGGCGCCCTCGAGCGCTACTTCGATGCCCTGCGCACGCCCGAGCTGACGCCGAGCGGCAAGCGCAAAGACGAGTTCAGCTTCGTCTATCCGACGGCGGCCTGGCAGGCGCTGTCGCGCGACGGCGTCGAACCCGGCTACGGGATCCACTGGTGGCTCGACTCCGCGACCCCGCCGCGCGGCACCCGGATCGCATTCGTCGAGGCGGGCTCGCCCGCCCAGGCTGCCGGACTTCGGCGCGGCGACCGCCTGCTCGATGTCGACGGGGTGGACATCGACGACCCGACCGTTGCCGGCGTCGCGACGATCAACGCCGCGCTGTTCCCCCTCCAGGGGCGCACCCACCGCTTCCGCTTCGAGCGCGAGGGCGCCGTGCCCTTCGACACCGTCCTCACCGCTGCGGCCGTCGTGCGTCGACCGGTGCCGGTCTCGTCCGTGCTCGACCTCGGCGCCCAGGGCCGCGTCGGGGTCATCGTCTTCAACGAGCACCTCGGCGATGCCGAGCGCCAGCTCGTCGCCGCGATGCGACAGATGGCGGCGGCCGGTATCGACGACCTGGTGCTGGACCTTCGATACAACGGCGGCGGCTTCCTCTACATCGCCAGCCAGCTGGCGGCCATGATCACCGACGCTCCACGCACCGACGGGCGGGTGTTCGAGCGATCGATCTACAACGACAAGCGACAAGCAGAGAATCTGCAACCAGGCACCCCCTTCTTCACCGAATCCTGCGTTCCCGACGCTGGATTCACACGATGCACGCAGGTCGAGGCGCTCCCGCGTCTGGGCCTGTCGCGCGTCTACGTGCTGGCCGGCCGCGGGACCTGCTCGGCGAGCGAAGCGCTGGTCAACGGCTTGCGCGGCGTCGGCGTCGAGGTGGCGCTGATCGGTGCCACCACCTGTGGCAAGCCGTACGGCTTCACGGCCCGCGACAACTGCGGCCTGTCGTACTTCCCGATCGAGTTCCAGGGCGTCAACGACCGCGGGTTCGGCGACTACGCGGACGGATTCGCGCCGACGTGCACCGTGGTCGACGACTTCAGCCGCGCGCTCGGCGACCCCGCGGAGGGGCGGTTGGCCGCGGCGCTGACGTTGCGCGAGACCGGGCAATGCCCGCCGGCCGCCGCCGTCGGCCGGGCGAGCCCTCAGGCCGTGACGCCGTCGGGCTTCATCGCCCGAGCCACGGTGCGTGAGCAGAAGATCGCCACCCCGATCGCGCCGCGCCGCTGACGATCCTGCCGCGTCAGCCGCGGCCCCGAATCCGCGTCCTGGCGTGCGGCCAACGCGTCACGACAGCCCGAGGGCCTCGTCGACGCCCAGGTGCACATTCATCGCCTGTACCGCTGCGCCGCTGGCCCCCTTGCCGAGGTTGTCGAGGCGGGCCATCAGCAGCACCTGCCGGGCGTTCGAGAACACGAACAGGTCGACCCGGTTGGTGTCGTTGCAGGCCTGCACGTCGAAGAAGCCGTCCTCGAGGGTCGCGGCGTCGTCGAGCGGGCGCACGAGCACGAAGCGCTCGCCGGCGTAACGCTCGGCCAGTGCCGCGTGGACGTCGGACGGCGTCGCCTCGAGACCCCCCGGCCCGCGCAGCCCTGCCAGCGCGAGGGGCACGCTGACCGCCAGCCCCTTGTAGAAGTCCGCCACCACGGGCAGGAACATCGGCGGCACTTCGAGCCCCGTATGCGCCGCCATCTCCGGCAGGTGCTTGTGTGCCAGCGACAGGGCGTAGGGCCGCGGGGCCGACAGCACATCGTCGCGGCTGCCCGGCACGCTGGCCATTCCCGCGGGGCGATGCCGCTGGTACTGCTCGATCATCTTCTTGCCGCCGCCGGAGTAGCCGGTAAGCGAGGTTGCCGCCACCGCCGCGCTGGCGGGCACCAGCCCGGCCTCGACCAGCGGCCGCAGCAACAGGATGAACGCGGTCGCGTGACAGCCCGGATTCGCGATCCGGCGCGACTCGCGCAATCGGGTGCGCTGGTCGGGGGCGAGTTCGGGCAGGCCGTAGGTCCATCCCGCCTGGGTCCGGTGCGCCGTGCTCGCATCGATGATGCAGGTTCGCGGGTTGGTCACCAGCGCCACGGCCTCGCGGGCGGCGGCGTCGGGCAGGCACAGGAACACGACGTCGGCCGCGTTCAGCAGGCGCGCGCGCTCGGCCGCGTCCTTGCGGCGGTCGGGATCGATGCGCAGCACCTCGACGTCGCGGCGCGCGGCGAGATACTCGTGGATGCGCAAGCCGGTTGTGCCTTCCTGTCCGTCCACGAAGATCCTGGGGGCCATCTCGAGTCCTCCGGGCACCAGGCGAGCAAGGCCCGATGCCGATCGGCCGCCAGGCCCGCGCCCAGCGTCGCCGAGCCGGCAGGATACGCGAGCGGCTCCACCGCGTCGCCACGGTCGACCGTGGCCGGCCGGTGCGCGGGTACAGCGCCAGCCCGTGCCCGAGGCGATACCCCGATGACACACCCTGCTGCTCCCGCTGCCACGATCCTGGTGCTGCCCGGCTGGCTCGACTCCGGGCCGGCGCACTGGCAGAGCCGCTGGATCGAGCGCTTTGCGGACCGCCGGGTGGAGCAGCACGATTGGGCATGGCCCCGCCGCGGAGACTGGATGGCCCGGCTGGACGAAGCGGTGCAGGACACGCCCGGTGCGCTGCGCCTGGCCGCCCACACCCTGGGCTGCCACCTCGTGGCGGCCTGGGCCGCCCACTCGCGGCATGTCTCGCGCGTCGAGGCTGCCTTGCTGGTGGCGCCGCCCGATCTCGCGGCGTCCGACCTGCCGCCTGCCCTGCATCGCTGGCGCCCGCCCGTGCTCGAGCCCTTGCCATTCCGCAGCCTGGTCATTGCGTCCGACGACGATCCCTACGTGTCGCTGCCGGTGGCGCGGGACCTGGCGCGGGCCTGGGGCAGCGCCTGGCGCGTCGAGCGCGCGCGGGGGCATCTGAACGCCGACTCCGGCCTGGGCGACTGGCCCGAGGCCCGGGCGTGGCTGTTGGCCTTGTGATGCGGGCACGCCGAAGCGCGCCGGCACCGCGCCGTCGTGGCCGACAATGAGGCGATGGTGTCGAAGAAACCCAAGGGGCTCGGCCTCGGCCTGGAGGCGCTGCTCGGACCGAAGGTGAGCGAGGGGCCCGCCACGGGCGAGCGCGAGGGCGAACCGCGGCGGTTGCGGCTCGACCAGATCGCGCCGGGGCGCTACCAGCCGCGCACGCGCATGGACGAGGGGGCGCTCGCCGAGTTGGCGGAAAGCATCCGCGTCCAGGGCGTCATGCAGCCGATCCTGGTGCGGCGCCTGGGCGGCGCAACGCCGGTCGGTCCGTCGATCGGCGGCGGACCGGCGACGCCGGGTTTCGAGATCATCGCCGGGGAGCGCCGCGCGCGCGCGGCCCGACTGGCCGGTCTCGACGAGGTGCCGGTGCTGGTGCGCGACGTCCCCGACGAGGCCGCCGCGGCCATGTCGCTGATCGAGAACATCCAGCGCGAGGACCTCAACCCGCTGGAGGAAGCCCAAGGCCTCCAGCGGCTCGTCGGCGAGTTCGGCCTCACCCACGAGCAGGCGGCGCAGGCCGTCGGGCGCTCGCGCAGTGCGGCGAGCAATCTGCTGCGCCTGCTCCAGCTCGCCGAGCCCGTTCAGCACCTGCTGATGGCCGGCGACCTCGACATGGGACACGCCCGGGCGCTGCTGTCGTTGCCCAAGGCCGAGCAGATCGTCACCGCGGGCGAGGCCGTGGCCGGACGCTGGACGGTGCGCGACATCGAGCGGCGCGTCAAGCGCCGGCTCGACGAGGCGGCGGGTACGGCCCCGGCGTCTCGCGGGCGCGGCGCGGCGGCGGGAAAGTCGCGGGATGTGCTGCGCCTCGAGGAACGGCTCGCCGATGTGCTGGCGGCACCGGTCGAGATCCGCGTTGGTCGCGCCGGCCGGCGCGGCACGGCGGGCGAGGTGGTCGTGCGCTTCGCCTCGCTCGAGGAGCTCGACGGCTTGCTCGAGCGGCTGGGCGCCGGGCAGGAGATCGACCCGCGGTGATCCCGGCCTCGCGCCCTCTGCCCGCCGAACGCAAGGCCGCAGGCCGGGCGCGCCGCGAGGCCGTGCCGCGCGAGGCGCTGGCCAACGCGCCTCGCCCCGGCGATGCCCGGCGCGACCCGTTGGGCTGGTTGCGGGCCAGCAACGCGGGCCGCGTGCCCGAACTGGTGCCGCTGCGGCACGGCCGGATGTTCGCCAGCCCGTTCGCCTTCTACCGGGGCGCCGCGGCGCTGATGGCGCACGATCTGGCGGCGCTGCCTCGCAGCGGGGTGGACACCCAGCTGTGCGGGGATGCGCACCTGTCGAACTTCGGCTTCTTCGCCAGCCCGGAGCGCACGCTGCTGTTCGACCTGAACGATTTCGACGAGACCCTGCCGGGCTCCTTCGACTGGGACCTGCGCCGGCTGGCGGCGAGCTTCGTGATCGCCGCGCGCGAGATCGGCCTGAAGGAACGTCAGGCGGCCGACGCGGTGTGGATGCTCGCCGACGCGTACCGCGACCGGCTGGGGCGGTTCGCACGCATGGACACGCTCGACCAGTGGTACTACCGGCTGACGTCCGAGACGCTGCTCGAACTGGGCGACGACGACGCGGCCGAGCTGGCGGTGATCCGCAAGGCGCGCCGCTCGACCGCCCGGGTGTTCGCCGCCGACGCGGTCGAGCGCCTCGAGCCCGCGCCGGGCGCGGCCGACCGGGGCGTGCGCTTCAACATCGTCGACCGGCCGCCCTTCGTCTACCACGACGCGCATGCCACGCAGCGCGAGATCGGCCGGCTGCGCGGCACGACCGGCAGGCCCTGCTGGCCCGGTATGCCCTGCACGACGTGGCGGTCATGACGCCGGGCGTGGGCTCGGTCGGACGGCGCTGCTTCCTGCTGCTACTGATGGCGGATGGTGAGCACCCACTGTTCTTGCAGTGCAAGGAGGCTGGGGCATCGGTGCTCGCGCCGCACCTGGGTGCGTCGCGCTACGACCACGACGGCGAGCGATGCAGGCCGCCAGCGACATCTTTCTCGGCTGGGCAGGCACGCCACGCTTCGGCGAGTTCTACGTGCGGCAGCTGCGCGACATGAAGGCGTCCTTCAAGCTCGAGCAGTTCGGCGCGCGGGACCTGATCGAGTACGCCGAGGCCTGTGGCTATGCCCTGGCCCGGGCGCATGCCAAGGCCGGCGACGCGTGGGCGCTCCTCGGGTACGTGGGTCGCTCCGAGCGGTTCAACGGGGCGCTGGTGCGCTTCGCGCATGCGTATGCCGACGTCAACGAGGCTGACTGGACCATGATGCAGGCGGCGGTGCGGACCGGCCGTCTCGCGGCCCGCACCGACGCGGACGTGGCGTGAGGCGTCGCTGCGTGCCGACAGCGCGGGGAAAGCCCTAGTGTGGGTCGCTGCGCACCGCCATAGAGTCGCGCCCACTCGCAGCAGGCACCGGCATGGTGCCTGGCCCAGGCGGGGGACTGAGGAGACATCGGACCGGCGCCGGAACGAGCCCGGTCCGGACCTCGCGAGAGGTCCGATCGTTCCGCAACAAGCGGCGCACCGCCCGGGCGAGGCCCGTGTCGGTTCAGACGACGCGTTCCTGAGGAAGGCGCCGGGGATCCCCGGCGCCTTTTTCCATTTCCGGATGCTCACCCCCTCAGGTGGGCCATGGCCCGTGCTGCCAGGCATCTCGCCGCAGCGGCAACGCCTGCAGACCTTCCTGTCCCCATGGCCGAGTCCCTCCTGATCGTGCTGGCCGCCGGGCTGGCGGGCTTCGTCGATGCGATCAGTGGCGGGGGCGGGCTGATCCTGGTGCCGGCCTTGTTCGCGGTCTTCCCGGGGGCCTCGCCCGCCACGCTGTTCGGCACCAACAAGGCGGCGGCGGTCTGGGGCACCGCCTGGGCGGCGGCCCAGTTCGCACGCCGGGTGCAGCTGCCTTGGGGCGCGTTGCTGCCCGCCGCGTTGGCCGCGCTGCTCGGGGCTTTCGTGGGGGCATGGGCCGTCACCCAGGTGCCGCCGGACGGATTCCGGCGTGCGCTGCCCTTCGTGCTCGGGGCGGTGCTGCTCTACACCCTGTGGCGCAAGGACCTCGGGCGCACCCATGCGCCGCGTCACGGGCCGCGCGCGCAGGCCGCCATCGCGAGCGCCATCGGCGCGACGATCGGGTTCTACGACGGATTCTTCGGCCCGGGGACCGGCAGCTTCTTCGTCTTCCTGTTCGTCCGGGTGCTCGGCTTCGACTTCCTGCATGCCTCGGCCAGCGCCAAGCTGCTCAACACGGCCACCAACGCATCGGCGCTCCTGCTGTTCGGGCTGCAGGGGCACGTCTGGTGGCACCTGGCGCTGTTGATGGCCGCGGCCAATGTCGTCGGCAGCTTCGCCGGAACCCGCCTGGCGCTGCGTCACGGGGCCGGTTTCGTGCGTGCGGTGTTCGTGCTCGTCGTCGGGGCGCTGATCCTCAAGACAGCTTGGGACGCGTTCGGCGTCTGATCGGCGCCTCGGACCGTGCAATCCGGCCGCGATCCCCGTCAGGCGACTGGGGATTCCCCGTAAGCAGGGGATGACGCCCACTGCACCGTCCCGCATGCTGCGGTGCAACTTCTTCAGTCGGCGATGCGAGGCGATCGGGTCGATCGTGCCGCTGGGCGACGAACGATCCGCTGCTGCGTGCGATCAATGCTCTCCCTGCCTGCTGCCCGCCCCGTCGGCGTCGTCCTTGCGCTGATCGCGGCCCTGGGGGTGGCCTCATGCGGCGGCGGGGCCTCGCCGCCCGACCGGGGGGTCGACCTCCAAGACGACACCCGGCTCGCCCGGCAGAACACCCCGAGCCCGGCAGGTGGCTTCGGGCGCGGGCAGTGGAGTCCGGTCATTCGCTTCGGGTTGACACCGGCGGCCGTTGCGAACCTCCCGAACGGCAAGATCCTGATGTGGTCCGCCCAGGACCGGATGGGCTTCAATGCTGGCGTCTACGGGCGCACCTGGACCCAGGTCTTCGACCCGAGCACCGACACGGTCGAGGCGTTGCAGCAAGTCAGCGTGACCCAGCACAACATGTTCTGCCCGGGCACGACCAACCTGCCCGATGGCCGGATCATGATCAGCGGCGGAATCGACCAGGGTCGCACCACCATCTACGACGCAGCGAGCAACACCTGGGTGCAGGCCCAGGACATGACGATTCCGCGCGCCTACCAGGCCAACACGCTGTTGGCTGACGGCTCGGTGTTCACGCTGGGGGGCTCCTGGCTGGATCTGCGGCCGAACAAGCATGGCGAGGTGTGGACGCCTTCCGGCGGATGGCGGCACCTGACAGGAGTGCCGGTCGCCCCGATGGTGGGCCCGGACCCGAGTGACGTCGGCGAGCCCGGTCCGTGGCGCGGCGACAACCACATGTGGCTGATCCCGACCGGCGACGGCCGTGTGCTGCACGCTGGCCCCCATGCCCAGATGAACTGGATCGAAACGCGCGGCTCCGGAGCCACCTACCCGGCCGGTCCTCGCGGCGACGACGTCTACAGCATGGCCGGCAACACCGTGATGTTCGAGCCGGGCCGCATCCTGAAGGTCGGTGGCGCGGCGAGCTACGACAACGGCGTCGCGTACAACAGTGCCTACCTGATCGACACCCACGACATCGACGCCCAGCAGCGTCCGGCGGTGACCCGCCTCACGCCGATGAGTCGAGCGCGCGTGTTCCACAACAGCGTGGTGCTGCCGAACGGCCAGGTGGTCATCATCGGTGGCCAGAGCGTCTCCAACGATTTCAGCGACGACGGCGCGCAGCTCGTGCCTGAACTCTGGGACCCGATCACTCGGCAGTTCACCGACCTGCCGGCGTTCGACAACAGCGGCGACGACCCCACCTCCAATCCGGCGCAGACCCGTTCGGCCGGGCGCAACTACCACAGCGTGGCGCTCCTGCTGCCCGACGGCCGCGTCTTCTCCGCGGGCGGCGGTCTCGGGGGAGGCGATGCGCCGTGGAACCATCCCGACGCGCAGATCTTCACACCGCACTACCTGCTCAACTCCGACGGCACGCCCGCCGCCCGACCCTCGATCACGGGCGGCGTGCCTTCGCAGGCCGGCTGGGGCGAGACGCTGGCCGTGACCGTCGCCGTCCCGCCCGGCCGCACGGTCCAGCAGTTCTCCCTGGTTCGGCTGTCCTCGACGACCCACACGGTCAACAATGACCAACGGCGGATTCCGCTGACCTTCCGCCCCGTCGGCGGAGGCAGTCACCAGGTCGACCTGCCAACCAATCGCGGGATCGCGCTGCCCGGCTTCTACATGCTCTTCGCGCTGGACAGCGCCGGCGTGCCTTCGGTCTCGCGAACACTTCGGCTCGGACGCGACTCGAGCCCGATGCTCTACAACCCGGGTGAGCGGAGCCTGAGCACCGGTGCGGCCATGGCGGCGGTGAACATGGCGGCCGAGATGGCGAACATCGGCACGGCTCAGGTGGCCGCGTGGCGACTGGGGGGCCAGGTTCCCCCGGGCCTGGTGATCGGGGCGGACGGCCGGATCACCGGCACCCCGACCGAGCCGGGTACGTACCGGACCGAGGTCACGTTGCAGTCCACCGGGGGTGAATCCGTCAGCACGACGGTTCTCTTCCGTGTCACCGGCGCCTCGACGGGCGGCGGCAATCGGGCGCCCGTCCTCCCGCCGCCAGGGGCCCAGACCACCACCGCCGGGCAGACGGTCTCGTTGAACCTCGCGGCAAGCGACCCGGACGGGGACGCCCTGGCCTGGACAGCCACCGGTCTGCCGGCCGGCCTCGGCATCGATCCGGCGACGGGCCGGATCTCGGGCACGGTGCTGGCGAGCGCGTCACCCGGGACGTCGACGGTCACCGTGACCGTGAGCGATGGCCGAGTGCCGCCGCTGTCGGCCAGCGCCAGCTTCGGCTGGACGGTCGTCGCCCCGGTGATCAATCGTCCACCGGTGCTGACCGCCCCGGGGGCGCAATCGTCGACCGCCGGCGCTGGCGTGGTGCTGGCGCTCGCCGCGAGCGACCCCGACGGGGATGCGCTGACGTGGTCGGCTGCCGGACTGCCGCCCGGTCTGTCGATCAACCCGGCCACCGGCGTCATCAGCGGCACGGTCGGCGCAGCGACGCTTCCGGGAACGTTTTCGGTAACCGTGACGGTGGCCGACGTGAGGACCCCCCCACTGAGCGCCACCGGGTCGTTCCTCTGGACGGTGGCAACGCCACCTGCGCCGCCGGCCGCCGGAGCGTATCGCTATGTGCGGCTGCAGCAGCTGAGCGAGGTGAACGGGAGCCCATGGGGGTCGATGGCCGAGTTCTGGCTCGTCGATTCCAACGGCGTGGCGCTCAGCCGCTCGGGATGGACGGCGACGGCCAGCAGCCAGAACGTGAGCACCGACAACGCGGCGCCCCGTGCGGTGGACGGCAACACCGCGACCTTCTGGCACACCCAGTATTCGGACGGCCCCACCACCGCCGTGCCGCACGACTTCGTCGTCGACCTCGGAAGCGCACGCAGCTTTGCGGGGTTCCGGGTCCTCGATCGTGCGGCGCCGGAGATCAACGGGAGCATCGCGGGCTATCGGCTGTACTTGAGCAACGACGGCGTCGCCTGGGGCGCCCCGGTTGCCGAGGGCAACCTTCGCAGTGTTGTCGCCGGCACCGATGGGGCTCGCACGGTGATGTTCGCCGCGGCGACGGCGTCGAACCAGGCGCCGACCGTGCTTGCCCCAGCGCCGCAGGTCAGCGTGACCGGCCAGACAGTCAGCTTGCCGGTGTCGGCTGCCGACCCTGACGGGGACCCCCTGTCGTTTGCGGCCACCGGCTTGCCCGATGGGCTGTCGATCGACCCCGTCAGCGGGCTGATCTCGGGCCGCGTGTCGCCGTCGGCCGCGACCGGCGCACGGACAGTCACGGTCACGGCGACCGACGACCGGTCCCCGGCAAGGTCGGGCAGTGCCTCGTTCGTCTGGTCGGTGCAATCCCCGACGCCTGTCATCGAGCCCATTGCCGTGCGCCCGGTGATCCTGGGTTCGGCGGCCACGTTCACCGCTGTCGCCAGTGGCACCGGCCTGACGTACAGCTGGGACTTCGGGGACGGCAGTGCGCCGACGGCGTTCGCAGCATCGCCGGACGCCGCGCGCACCTACGGCTCCACCGGGCTGTACACAGTGCGTCTGCGGGTGCGCTCGCCCGATGGCATCGTCCGCGCGACCCGGGAAGTCCTCCAGCCGGTCGTACCGGTCCCCGTACCGGGTTCGCCTCGCGTGTCCAGCAACATCGTTGCCGAGCCGCGTGCCGCAGGCGCCGCCCGGATGTGGGCCGTGAACCCGGATCACGGCAGCGTCGCGGTGATCGACGTCGCAAGCGCGACCCGGTTGCGCGAGATCGCGGTCGGCGACGGTCCGCGCACGCTGGCGCTGACGCCCGACGGCAGCGAGGTCTGGGTGGTCAACCATGATGCCGCGACCATCAGCCGGATCTCGACCTCGACGCTGGCCGTCACCTCGACCGTGCTGCTGCCTCGCGCGAGTCAGCCCTACGGCATCGTGTTCAGCGGCACGGGGCTTTCGTTCCAGGCCTGGGTCTCGTTGTCCGGCACCGGCCGGCTGCTTCGGATGTCCAAGACCGGCGACACGTTGGCGAGCGTGGAGGTGGGCGACCACGTGCGCCATCTGTCGCTCGCGGCCGATGGCGCAGCCTTGCTGGCCACCCGCTTCATCACGCCGCCGTTGCCTGGCGAGGGCACGGCCCAGGTCCGGGCCGCCGAGCCGACCGGCGCGCGCGGCGGCGAGGTGGTGGTCGTCGACCTGACCCGCACGCCAGCCGCGGTGCGTGGCGTCACGGTCCTGCAGCACAGCGACCGCCCCGACACCACCCTGCAGGGCCGCGGCGTGCCGAACTACCTCGGAGCCGCGGCCATCAGCCCCGACGGGCGCGGCGCGTTCGTCCCCAGCAAGCAGGACAACGTGATGCGCGGGGCGCTCCGGGATGGGCGGCCGCTGGACTTCCAGAACACGGTCCGGGCCATCACCAGCCGCCTCGACCTGACGGCGCTGCGGGCGGGCGGGATTCCCGCGGAAGTCGGTGCGACGCGCATCGACCATGACAACTCGAGCGTGGCGAGTGCCGCCGTGTTCCACCCGTCGGGTGCCTACCTGTTCGTCGCCCTGGAAACCAGCCGCCAGGTCGCCGTGGTCGATGCCACCGGTGGCCGCGAGCTCACCCGGTTTGACGCCGGTCGGGCTCCGCAGGGCCTCGCCCTGTCACCCGATGGCCGGCGGCTGTTCGTGAGCAACTTCACCGACCGCACCGTCACGGTGCACGACCTGAGCCGGCTGGTGGAGTTCGGCGAACTGCAGGTCCCGCGCGTGGCCGCCGTGCCGACCGCTGCCGTGGAGCCCCTTGCACCCGCGGTCCTTCTGGGCAAGCAACTCTTCTACGACGCCCGCGACCCGCGCCTGGCCCGCGACAGCTACATGAGTTGCGCGAGCTGCCACCGCGACGGGGGCCACGACGGGCGGGTGTGGGACCTGAGCCACCTCGGAGAGGGGCTGCGCAACACCATCAGTCTGGCTGGGCGCGCTGGGGCCGGCCACGGCTTGCTGCACTGGAGCGGCAACTTCGACGAGGTTCAGGATTTCGAGGCGCAGATCCGCTCACTGGCCGGGGGGTCGGGGCTGATCTCGGGCGGCGCTCCCAACCCGCCGCTGGGGTCGCCGAACGTGGGACGCAGCGCCGACCTCGATGCCCTCGCGGCCTACGTCGCGAGCTTGCGCGACTTCGCGCCGTCGCCCTTCCGCCAGGCCGACGGGACCATGACGGCGTCGGCGCAGCGCGGGCGTGCGGTCTTCGAAGGGATGCGTTGCGCGGACTGCCATGCGGGTACGACGTTCGGGGCGGCGTCGAGCTCAGACCCGCGCCGTGACATCGGCACGATCAAGCCCACCAGTGGGCAGCGCCTCGGGGCAGCCCTGACGGGCCTCGATGTGCCCACGCTTCGGGATGTCGCGTGGACGGCGCCGTACCTGCACGACGGCTCGGCACCCACTCTCGAGGCCGCGGTGCGAGCCCACGCCGGTTTCGATGCCGCCCGGCTGCCCGATGTCCAGCTGGCTGACCTGGTGGACTACCTGCGCCAGATCGCCGCGGACGAGATCACGGCCCCGCTGCCGGCACCCGCGCCTGTAACTGCACCTGCGCCGGTGCCTGCGCCGGCGCCGAGCCCGACCCCCGCGCCGACCCCGGGCACCGCGTCGGGGTCGGGGTCCGGGTCGCCCGTGCCGGGTTCGGGTGGCGTGCCGGCCGCGCCGAGCGTCGCGGCGGCGCCTGCGCAGGGGGGCGGCGGCGCCACCGGGGTCGCGTGGCTGGCATTGCTGGCGCTGGCCGCGGCCATGCTCGCCGCACCGCCGTCCGGAGGATCGCGGCGGGTTGACCGGTATCGGCGCCGCGTGTGAATTGGCACCGCCGAGAGCGGCTCTTTGCGCCATCGGGTGCCTCGCCGGGCCCCTACGATGCCGAGGCTGGGCGACCCATTTCGCCGCCCAGCCTCGAACTGTGCCCATCGATCCCGCCCTGCGATCGCTCAAGGTCGACGTGCCGGCGCAGCCGGAGGTGCTGGCCGACCTGTCCATCCTGCTGTCGAAGCCGGATGTGAACCTGCAACGGGTCGCGCAGCTCATCGAGACCGACATGGCGCTCGCCTCGGCCGTGCTGCGAGCAGTGAACTCGGCGCTGTACGGACTGAAGGGCCGCGTTCAGAGCGTTCAGCAGGCGATCACCTACCTGGGCACGCGCGAAGTCGGGGCGGTCACGTTCGAGCTGGCCTTGCGTGCGGTGTTTCCGGCCGCGGCCGAACTCGAATCCGTGTGGGAGCGGGCCAAGGTTCGCGGGCTGCTGATGGGCCGGGTCGCCAGCGAGCTCGGCCTCGATGCCTGGGCGGCGCACTCGGCCGGCCTGTTCGAGGAGTGCGGCAAGGCAGTGCTGTTCCGCCACGCCCCCGCGCGGTATCGCCCGCTGCTGCAGGCGGCGGCCGACGACCTCGCCCTGACGCGACTGGAGCACGAGGCCTTCGGTGTGAGCCACGACGCGCTGGGGGCCGCGATGTGCGAGAGCTGGGGGCTGGCGATCGAGGCCGTCGTCAGCGTGCGGCATCACGTGGCCGTACAGGCGACGCGGCAGGTGCCGCTGCAGGTGCCGCGGCGTGGCCTCATTGCCCTGTCGGCCGTGGCCCAGGCCATGATGGACGACCCGGAGCAGGTCCCGGAAATCGTCGGGCTGGTCGCCCCTCAGGCTGATCTCGACGGCGCCGTGGTGTTGCGGGGCGTGCATCGCGTGATGGCGCAGATCGAGCAGGCCGTGACGCCGGGCACGGCCGAGCCGTCGGCGCCACGCACTGGGTCTCGGCGCTGAGGCGTCAGCGGCGGCGGGATCCGCCGCCACGCCAGCGCGCGCCGCGCTGTGCCCTCAGTCGACCTTGGCCCCCGAGACCTTCACCACCTGCGCCCACTTCTTCGTTTCGGCCTCGATCAGCCGGGCGAAGTCGGCGGGACTCATGCCGCTGGGCGTGGCGCCGGCCGCCAGGAGACGCTCGCGCACGGCCGGCGCTGCCAGGGCTCGGGCGGTCTCCTGCTGCACCCGGCCGATGATGTCGGCGGGCGTGCCAGCGGGTGCCAGCAGGCCGAACCAGCTGCTCGCTTCATACCCCTTGAGGGCCGGGCCGCCGGCCTCCTCGATCGTCGGCAGATCGGGCAGGGCCGTGCTGCGCTGGGCGCTGGTGACGGCCAGCGCCTTGAGGCGGCCGGCCTTGATCTGCGGCATCGCGCTGGGCAGGTTGTCGAACATCAGGTCCATGTTGCCGCCCACGAGGTCGAGCAGCGCCGGGCCCGAGCCGCGATACGGGAAGTGAACCATGAACGTGCCCGTCATCGACTTGAACAGCTCGCCGGCGAGGTGGATCGACGTGCCGTTGCCCGAGCTCGCCATGTTCAGCCGCCCGGGGTTCTCCCGTGCGGCGCGGATGAGGTCGGCGACCGAGTTCACCCGGTAGCGCTCGGCGCTCGCCGGATTCATCACCAGCACATTGGGCACGCCGGCGACCAGGGTGACGGGTGCGAAGTCCTTGACCGGGTCGAACGGCAGCCTCGGGTAGAGCGACACGTTGATCGCGTGCGTCCCGACGGTGCCCATCAGCAAGGTGTGACCGTCGGGCGCCGCCTTGGCCACGTCGGCGCTGCCCACGTTGCCGCCGGCGCCCGGCTTGTTGTCGATCACGAACGGCTGGCCGAAGGCGCGCTGCAGTTCGGGCGCCAGGGCCCGGGCGAGGATGTCGGTGGTGCCGGCGGCGGCAAACGGCACGACGATGCGCACGGGTTTACTCGGCCACGCGGCTTGGGCGCGGGCCAGCCCTGGCCCTGCGCCGAGCCAGGTGCCGAGTGCCGTGGGCAGGGCGGCCGCGGCCAGCGTGGCCGAGCCGCGCGCGAGCAGGTGTCGACGGTGCATGAGGGCGTGTCTCCGGTCGAGGCCCGCTCGATGCGGCGGGGTTGCGCCGAGTGTGCAACACAGACGCCGGCGTGCGCCTCGGGGTCCGGCCGGAGGTGCGCCGACAGGCGGTGGTGCCGCCCGCCGGGCCGCTACAGCGTGAAGTCGTAGTCGACGACGACCGGCGCGTGGTCGGAGAAGCGCTCGGCCAGGTAGATGTGCTCGCGCCGGGCCGTGGCCGCGAGCTTCGGCGTGGCGAGGTGGTAGTCGAGCCGCCAGCCGACGTTCTTGGCCCAGGCCTGGCCGCGCTGGCTCCACCACGTGTACTGCTCGGGCCGGTCGTTGAGGGTGCGGAACACGTCGACCAGCCCCACCTCGTCGAACAGGTGCGTGAGCCAGGCCCGCTCCTCGGGCAGGAAGCCGCTGTTCTTCTGGTTCGAGCGCCAGTTCTTCAGGTCGATCTCCCGGTGCGCGATGTTCACGTCGCCCACCAGGATGAACTCGCGCTCGGCCTTGAGCGCGGCAAGCTTCGGGGCCATCGCGGCCAGGAAGCGGAACTTCGCCTCCTGGCGTTCCGGGCCGCTCGAGCCGCTCGGGAAGTAGCAGCTGATGACGCTGAACTTGCGGCGCGCGGTGTCGAAGCGGGCCTCGACCCAGCGGCCCTCGGCGTCGAACTCGGGCACCCCGATCCCGGTGACGACCTCCCGGGGCTTCTTGCGAAGGTAGAGCCCCACCCCCGAGTAGCCCTTCTTCTCGGCGAAGTGGAAGTGCCCATCGAGCCCGGCCATGCGATCGAATCGGCCCGCCACGTCGGCGTGCTGGGCCTTGACCTCCTGCACGCCAATACAATCCGCGCCGATTCGTTCCGCCCAGGCCCACAGGCCTTTGGTCGCCGCTGATCGGATGCCGTTAAGGTTCAGGGTGACCAGACGGAACACAGGACATCGATGATCGCCGCCCACGTCCCCGACCCGCTCGCGCAGGCTTTCGTGCGCTTCGCGGTCGACGCCGGCGTGCTGAGGTTCGGGGAGTTCAGGACCAAGGCCGGGCGGCTGTCGCCCTACTTCTTCAATGCCGGCCTGTTCGACGACGGCGCCAAGCTGGGCCGCCTGGCCGAATTCTATGCACGCCGCCTGCTCGCGGCCCGCGAGGCCGGCGGGCTCTCGTTCGACCTGCTGTTCGGCCCGGCGTACAAGGGCATCACGCTGGTCGCGGCCATCGCGATCGAACTGGCGCGGCTCGGCCACAACGTGCCCTTCGCCTACAACCGGAAGGAAGCCAAGGACCACGGCGAGGGCGGCGTGCTCGTCGGCGCCCCGGTGCGCGGCCGCGTTCTGATCGTCGACGACGTGATTTCCGCAGGCACCTCCGTGAACGAATCGATCCACATCATCCGGGGAGCGGGCGCCACCCCGGCCGGCGTGGCGATCGCACTCGACCGCGAGGAGCAGGCCACCGAAGGTGGCCGCGACGTGCCGTGGTCGGCGGTCGATCAGGTGCGGCGGGCGCACGGACTGCCCGTGGTGGCCGTGGCGACCCTCACGGACCTGCTCGCCTTCCTCGAGGGCAGCGGCGATGCGTCCCTGCGGGCGCATCACGGCGCGGTCGCCGCCTACCGGGCACGCTACGGCGCCGGCGCCCCGCCCGCCGGCGCGGAGGCGGCATGACACCGATCGGTCGGCGCGGCGGCAAGCGGGACCCCGCGCTCGGGCGAGACGGGCGGCCGCGTCTGGCGGGCGCCGGCTGCGTCGCAGCGGCGGCCATCGCGGCCGCCACGGCCCTGGCGGCACCGGCGCTGGCCCAGGCGCCTGCGCCGTCCGCCGGGGGCATCTACACCTGCATCGACTCGAACGGCCGGCGCCTGACGTCCGACCGACCGATCCCGGAATGCATCGCGCGCGAGCAGCGCCTGTTGAACGCGGACGGCTCCGTGCGGCGCACCGTGCCGCCGGCACTCACCGCCGAGGAGCGCGCCGAACGGGAGGCCCAGGAGCGTCGCGAGGCGGCCATGGCGGCGGCGCAACGCGATGCGGTGCGGCGGGACCGCAACCTGATGGCACGCTTTCCCAACGAGGCCGCCCACCGCGCGGCGCGCGAGGCGGCGCTCGACGGCACGCGCAAGGCCGTCGCCGCGTCCGAGCGGCGCCTTGAAGCGCTCGCCCTGGAACGCAAGCCGCTGCTCGACGAGGCGGAGTTCTACGTGGGGCGCGAGATGCCGACGTCGCTGAAGGTCAAGCTCGACGCCAACGAGGCCGCCGCGAAGGCTCAGCGCGAGGTGGTGCAGACGCAGCAGGCCGAGATCGCGCGCATCGACGCGATGTACGAGGCCGAGCTGGATCGCCTGCGCAAGCTGTGGGCCGGCGCGCCCCCAGGGTCCATTGGCGCGGCGCTGCCGCCGGCTCCTGGACCGGTGCGGCCGGGTGCCGCACCCGCGCGCGCAGCCGCACCGACGCCGCCCAAGCCTTGATCTGGCCGCAAGGCCGGTGGGCGGTCAGGCCGCGAACGGGCCCGATCCCGTCGCGCGAAGCGGCGACCTCGGCCCGACCGACGCCGCGCCACGGCGCCCGCCTCAGCCGCCCCCGAGCCGGGCCCGGATCAACGCGGTGAGCTGGGCCGGGTTCGCCTTGCCTTGTGAGGCCTTCATCGCCTGCCCGACCAGTGCGTTCAGGGCCTTGTCCTTGCCGGCCTGGAACTCGGCCACCGACTTCGGGTTGGCGGCGATGACCTGGTCGACGATGGCCTCGAGTGCGCCGACGTCGCTGACCTGCCGCAAACCGAGCTGGTCGATCAAGGCATCGACGCCCGCGGCCTCCGACGGTCCGGCTGGTTCGGCGCCCGGGCCACGCCACAGACGGTCGAACACCTGCCGGGCGCCGTTGTTCGACACCGTGCCGTCGGCGACGCGACGGATCAGCGCCCCGAGGGCTGCCGCGTCGATCGGGGCCGGCCCATCGTCGAGCGCGCGGCCCTCGGCGTTCAGGCGCTTGGACACCTCGCCCATCAGCCAGTTGGCCGCCAGCTTGGGCTGCCCGCTCGCGTCGCGCACGGCCTCGTACAGCCGGGCGAACGAGCGGCCCTGCGTCATCATCGCCGCGTCGTAGGCGGGCAGGCCGTCGTCGCGCTCGAAGCGCGCGGCCATCTGCGCCGGCAACTCCGGCATGTCGCGCCGGACCCGCTCGACCCACTCGGGCGCGATCACCAGCGGCGGCAGGTCGGGATCCGGGAAGTAGCGGTAGTCGTGCGCGTCTTCCTTGCTGCGCATCGCGCGCGTCTCGCCGGTTCCCGGGTCGAACAGCACGGTCGCCTGCTCGATGCGGCCGCCGTCCTCCAGCAGGTCGATCTGCCACTGCACCTCGAAGTCGATCGCCTGCTGCAGGAAGCGGAAACTGTTGAGGTTCTTGATCTCGCGGCGCGTGCCGAACTCGGCGCCAGGGCGCCGCACCGACACGTTCGCGTCGCAGCGGAAGCTGCCTTCCTGCATGTTGCCGTCGCAGATGCCCAGCCACACGACCAGCGTGTGCAGGGCCCGGGCGTACTCCACCGCCTCGGCCGAGGAGCGCAGGTCGGGCTCGGTGACGATCTCGAGCAGCGGTGTGCCGGCCCGGTTCAGGTCGATGCCCGACTGGCCGTGGTAATCCTCGTGCAGCGACTTGCCCGCGTCCTCCTCGAGGTGGGCGCGGGTCAGCCGCACGCGCTTGCGTTCGCCGCCGACGGCGATGTCGATGCTGCCCCCTTGAACCACCGGAGTCTCGTACTGGCTGATCTGGTAGCCCTTGGGCAGGTCGGGGTAGAAGTAGTTCTTGCGCGCGAAGATCGACAGCGGGGCCACCATGGCGCCGACCGCGAGGCCAAAGCGGATGGCACGCTCGACCGCGCCGCGGTTGAGCACCGGCAGCGTGCCGGGCAATGCGAGGTCGACCGGCGAGGCCTGGGTGTTCGGCGGCGCGCCGAAGCGGGTCGACGCGCCGCTGAAGATCTTGGACGCGGTCGACAGCTGCGCGTGGGTCTCCAAGCCGATCACGACCTCGTAGCCGCGGACCAGGGGGCTCGTGGTGGGCATGGTGGCGGCCCCCTCAGCAGCCCGCCGGCCGGCGGGCGTGCCAGTCGGTGACCTGCTGCAGCGCATGGGCGGTGGCCAGCAGCGTGGCCTCGTCGAAGCTGCGTCCCACCAGCTGCAGGCCGACCGGCAACTCGGCGCCGTCGGCGCTGCGCGCGAAGCCGGCGGGTACGCTCATTGCCGGCAGGCCGGCCAGGCTTGCGGGCAGGGTGAAGATGTCGGCCAGGTAGCTCTGCACCGGGTCACTGCCCTTTTCGCCGAGCTTCCAGGCCACCGTGGGCGCGACCGGGCCGGCGATGAGGTCGCAGTCGCGGAATGCCGCCTGGAAGTCGTCGGCGATCATGCGCCGCAGCTTCTGCGCCTGCAGGTAGTAGGCGTCGTAGTAGCCGTGCGAGAGCACGTAGGTGCCGATCATGATCCGGCGCTTGACCTCGGGGCCGAAGCCCTCGGCGCGCGTGCGCTCGTACAGGTCGGTCAAGTCCGCGGGGTCGGCGCAGCGGTGGCCGAACTTGACGCCATCGAAGCGTGACAGGTTCGAACTCGCCTCCGCCGGCGCGATGATGTAGTAGACGGGAATCGACAACTCGGTGCGCGGCAGGCTGACGTCGACGAGCGTCGCGCCCAGGACCTCGAGTTCCCGCAACGCGCCGCGCACCGCGCCGGCGACGTCGTCGGCGAGCGCCGCCGGGAAGAACTCGCGCGGCAGCCCGATGCGCAGGCCGGCCAGCGGCCGCGACGGCGTGGCGCCCTCGCGCGGCGCGAGCATCGCGGCGTGGTAGTCGACCGGCGCGCGCTCCGCGCTGGTCGAGTCGCGCTCGTCGAAGCCGCCCATGGCCGACAGCAGCAAGGCGCAGTCCTCGGCGCTGCGTGCGATCGGTCCGGCCTGGTCGAGGCTGGACGCGAACGCGATCATCCCCCAGCGCGAACACACGCCGTAGGTGGGCTTGATGCCGGTCGTGCCGCAGAAGCTGGAGGGCTGCCGGATCGAGCCGCCGGTGTCGGTGCCCGTGGCCGCCGGAACGAGTCCCGCGGCCACGGCCGCGGCCGAGCCACCCGAGGAACCGCCGGGCACGCGGGAGCGGTCCCAGGGGTTGAGCACCGGACCGTAGGCCGAGTTCTCGTTGGACGAGCCCATCGCGAACTCGTCGCAGTTGAGCTTGGCCACCGTGACCAGGCCGGCACCGCCGGCGCCCAGGCGCTCGACGACGGTCGCGTCGAAGGGGCTGAGGTAGCCCTGCAGCATGCGCGAGCCCGCGGTGGTGGGCAGGTCGCGGGTGACGAAGATGTCCTTGTGGGCGATCGGCACCCCGGCCAGCGGCGGTGCCTCGCCGCGTGCCCGCCGGGCGTCGGCCGCCCGCGCCTGCGCCCGCGCGAGCTCGGCGTCGACCGCCAGCGCCGTGCCCAGCGCCGCGTGCGTCTCGAAGCGCGCCAGGGCTGCCTCGGCGAGCTCGAGCGCACTCACCCGGCCTGCTGCCAGCTCGCGGGCCAGGGCGGCCACGCCCAAGACCGGCCCCGGGGCGCTCATTCGATCACCCTCGGCACCAGGTAGAGGCCATCCTGCACCGACGGCGCGCTGCGCTGGCAGGCCTCGCGCCGGTCAGGCTCGGTCACGCGGTCGTCGCGCAGTCGAAGCTCCACCGCCTGCACCGCCGACAGGGGTGTGTACAGCGGCTCGGCGCAGCGCGTGTCGACCGCGCCCATGCGCTCGACGATGGCGAAGAAGCCGTTGAGCTGCTCGCGCATGGCGGCCGCCTCGGTCGGCGACAGCGACAGGCGCGCCAGGTGTGCGATTCGGTGGACGTCTTCGGCGGTGAGGGCCATGGGCAGGGTCGGCGAGGGCGCGTCGAGAGCGGTTACACCGGGATCATCAGGGGGTCGTCGGGTATTATCTTCGGCTACCCCAAAAGCCACGGCGCCCCGCACGACCCGATCGCCCGACCGCCGTCCGCGGTGCCGTTGCAGCCGGCCGCGGCCTCGAGGCGGGAGCCAACCCTCGCGTTCATGTTTGCATTCTTCCGCCGTCACTTCTCGACGGACCTCGCGATCGACCTGGGCACCGCCAACACGCTGATCTACGTGCGTGGCAAGGGCATCGTGCTCGACGAACCGTCGGTCGTGGCCATCCGCCACGAGGGCGGCCCGAGCGGCAAGAAGACGATCCAGGCCGTCGGCCAAGAGGCCAAGGCGATGCTCGGCAAGGTGCCCGGAAACATCGAGGCGATCCGCCCGATGAAGGACGGCGTGATTGCCGACTTCACCGTCACCGAGCAGATGCTCAAGCAGTTCATCAAGATGGTCCATCCGCGCTCGATGCTGCGGCCGAGCCCGAGGATCATCATCTGCGTGCCCTGCGGCTCGACCCAGGTGGAGCGCCGCGCGATCCGCGAATCGGCGCTCGGTGCCGGCGCCAGCGAGGTCTATCTGATCGAGGAGCCGGTGCGGGTCGGCGGCGACAAGTTCGACGAGGCCATCATCAACTACATCCGCCGCAACTACGGCATGCTCATCGGCGAGCCCACGGCCGAGGCGATCAAGAAGAACATCGGCAGCGCCTTCCCGGGTTCCGAGGTCAAGGAGATGGAGGTCAAGGGCCGCAACCTCTCCGAGGGCGTGCCGCGCAGCTTCACGGTCTCGAGCAACGAGATCCTCGAGGCGCTCACCGACCCGCTCAACCAGATCGTCTCCAGCGTGAAGAACGCGCTCGAGCAGACGCCTCCCGAACTCGGCGCGGACATCGCCGAGCGCGGCATGATGCTCACCGGCGGCGGCGCGCTGCTGCGCGACCTCGACCGGCTGCTCGCCGAGGAGACCGGGCTGCCGGTGCTGGTTGCCGAGGATCCGCTGACCTGCGTCGTGCGCGGTTGCGGCATGGCGCTGGAGCGCATGGAGCGCCTCGGCTCGATCTTCACCGACGAGTGAGGCCACGCCCGGCGGGGCTGCCATGCCACTGGGCACGCTCGACCGCACGCCGCCCCCGTTCTTCCGCCAGGGCCTGTCGGCGCTGACGAAGCTGGCGGTCTTCTCGGCGGCCGCGGTCTTCCTGATGGTGGCCGACACGCGCTTCGGTGTCACCGAGCCTCTGCGCGCGGCCATCGCCACCGTGCTCCATCCCACCCAGCGGCTGCTGCTCGCGCCCGTCGAGGCCGTGCAGCGTGCCGGCGACCACCTCGGCGGCCTGCGCGCGGCCCTCGATCGTGAGGCCGCCGCCCAGGCGGCCCTGGCCGAGCAGTCGGCGCTCGCGCTCGAGGCGCGCCGGCTGCGCGAGGAGAACGAACGACTGCGCGGCCTGCTCGACCTGCAACCGACGCTGCCCACCCCGTCGCGCAGCGCCCAGGTGCTGTTCGAGCAGCCCGACCCGTTCTCGCGCCGCGTGGTCATCGACGCCGGGCTCAACCGCGGGTTGGTCATCGCCTCGCCGGTCATCAACGAGCGCGGTGTCGTCGGGCAGGTGACCCGCGTCTTTCCGCTGAGCGCCGAGGTGACCCTGTTGAGCGACAAGGACGCCGCGATCCCGGTGATGAACCTGCGCACCGGGCAGCGCGGCGTCGCGTTCGGCAGCCCGTCCACCGGCGGGCTCGAGATGCGCTTCGTGGCCGGCAATGCCGACATCCGGGTCGACGACCCGCTGGTCACGTCCGGGCTCGACGGCGTCTACCCGCCCGGCCTGCCGGTGGCGCGGGTCGCCGAGGTGGAGCGCCGCACCGACGCGACCTTCGCCCGCATCGGCCTGGCCTCGGCGGTCGCGCTCGATGCCGTGCGCCACGTCCTCGTGCTGACGCCGGCGGCTCAGCAGATGCCCGTGCAGCCGGAGTCGGCGCCGCCGGCGTCCGGGGAGCGCCCGCGATGATGCCGCGCGGGGCCGACCAGCTCCTGCTGCCGGCCAACCCCTGGTTCATCGGCGTCACGCTGCTGCTCGCCTTGGGCCTGAACATGGTGCCGCTAGGCCGCGAGCCTGCGCTGCCGGACCTCCTCGCGGTGGTGCTGGTGTTCTGGACCGTCCACCAGCCACGCCGCATCGGTATCGGGGCGGCCTTCGTGCTGGGCCTGCTGATGGACGTGCACGACGGTGCGATCCTCGGCCAGCATGCGCTCGCCTACACGGTGATGAGCTTCCTGGCCGTGATGATGCACAGGCGCCTGTTGTGGTTCGACCTGCTTTCGCAGGCCGTCCAGGTGCTGCCGCTGTTCGTGCTGGCGCACGCCCTGTCGCTGCTGGTGCGGCTGCTCGCCGGCGACGCGTTTCCCGGCTGGTCGCTGCTGGCCGCGCCGCTGATCGAGGCGCTGCTGTGGCCGCTGGCGAGCTGGCTGCTGCTCGCGCCACAGCGCCGACCGCCCGATCCGGACCAGAATCGGCCGCTGTGACGCGCCCGCGCCCGACCTGCTGCCGATGACCGAGCTTCGCGATCCCCAGCGAGAGTGGTCCCAGTACCGCCTGCGGTTGCTGGTGGCGGCCGTGGCGATGGTCGTTGCCTTCGCGCTGCTCGGGGCCCGCCTCGTGCAGCTGCAGGTGGTGCGCCACGAGGAACTGTCGACGCAGGCCGAGGCGAACCGCATCGCGGTGGTGCCGATCGTGCCCACGCGCGGCATGGTCACCGACCGCAATGGGGTCGTGCTGGCGAGCAACTATGCCGCCTACACGCTGGAGATCACGCGTGGCCGGGTCACGGACCTCGAGCGCACGATCGACGAGCTGGCCGAGCTCGTGGAGATCACCCCGCGCGACCGGCGGCGCTTCAAGCGCCTGCTCGAGGACTCCAAGAGCTTCGAGCCGCTGCCGATCCGCACGCGCCTGAGCGACGCCGAGGTGGCGCGCTTCACCGCCCAGCGCTTCCGATTCCCCGGCGTGGACATCCGTGCGCGCCTGTTCCGCGAGTACCCGCTGGGCGAGACCGCGAGCCATCTGCTGGGCTACATCGGGCGCATCAGCGCCGCCGACAAGCGCGCGATGGAGGACTGGGAGGACGAGCGGCTGGCCGACTACCGCGGCACCGATGTCATCGGCAAGCTGGGCATCGAGCAGCGCTACGAGGAGGTGCTGCACGGCCGCGCGGGCTACGAGGAGGTCGAGATCAGCGCCGCGGGCCGGCCGGTGCGCCGCCTGCGCAGCCAGGCGTCGACGCCTGGCCAGAACGTGCGCCTGACGATCGACGTCCGCCTGCAGGCCCTGGTCGAGCAGATGTTCGGCGATCGGCGCGGCGCGCTGGTGGCGATCGACCCGCGCAACGGCGAGGTGCTGGCCTTCGTCAGCAAGCCGACCTTCGACCCGAACCTGTTCGTCGACGGGATCGACGTCGAGAGCTGGAGGGAGCTCAACGAGAACGTCGACCGGCCGCTGCTGAACCGGGCGCTGCGGGGCACCTACCCGCCGGGCTCGACCTTCAAGCCCTTCGTGGCGCTGGCCGCGCTGCGCAGCGGCGTCCGGACGGCCGAGCAGCAGGTGTTCGACGGCGGCACGTTCGAGTTCGGCAACCACACGTTTCGCAGCCATGGCGACGCCGGCCTCGGCATGGTCGACATGGCGCGCAGCATCGTGAAGTCCAGCAACGTGTACTACTACTCGCTGGCCCACGAGATGGGCGTCGACCGCATGCACGCGGAGCTGTCGCCGTTCGGCTTCGGTCAGCGCACCGGCATCGACCTCGAGGGCGAGGCGGCGGGCGTGTTGCCGTCCACCGAGTGGAAGCGGCGCACCCACCGCACGCCCGAGCAGCAGCGCTGGTATGCCGGCGAGACGATCTCGCTGGGGATCGGCCAGGGCTACAACCACTTCACGATGCTGCAACTGGCGCATGCCACGGCCACCCTGGCGGCCGGCGGGGTCCGTCACACCCCGCACTTGCTGCAGGAGCTCGCTGACCCGCTCGACGGCCGGCGTCAGCCGCTGGCGTTCGAGCCGCAGCCGTCCGTCGACCTCGACCCGCGCCACGTGGCGGTGATCCACCGCGCGCTGCACGGGGTCACCGTGGAAGGCACGGCCACCCGGGTGTTCGCCGGTGCGCCCTACCGCAGCGCCGGCAAGACCGGCACCGCGCAGGCGGTGGGCATTCGCCAGAACGAGCGCTACGACGCCGCCAAGCTCGAGGAGCACTTGCGCAACCACTCGCTGTACATGGCGTTCGCGCCACTCGAGGCGCCCACCATCGCGCTGGCGGTGATCGTCGAGAACGCGGGTTTCGGTGCCGAGGCGGCGGCGCCGATCGCGCGGCGGGTGTTCGACTACTGGCTGGCCGGCCGCGTGCCGAGCGAGGAGGACCTCGCGGCCACGCGGGTGGGCCGGTCGGCCGCGCCGATCGGCGCGCCGAGGGGCCCGGAGGCCATCCTGCCCGGTGCAGGCAGTGCCGCCGTGCCGCCGCCCGCGGTCGTGGCCGTGATGCCCGCCAGTGGCACGCACGGGTCGACGAGATGACCACGATCTACGAGCAGCCCACGCTGTGGCAGCGATTGCGCCCCGTGGTGGGCGGCTTCGACGGGCCGCTGGCGGCGGCCGTCGTGCTGTTGGCCGCGCTCGGGCTGGTCGCGATGTACTCCGCCGGCTTCGACCATGGCACGCGCTTCGTCGACCACGGCCGCAACATGCTGATCGCGCTCGCGGTGCTGGTCGTGGTCGCGCAGGTGCCGCCCCAGCGGCTGGCCGAGATCGCGGTGCCGCTCTATGCGGTCGGCATCGTGCTGCTGCTGGCGACCGAGTTCTTCGGCGTGACCAAGAAGGGGGCGACCCGCTGGCTGGACCTCGGCTTCCTGCGCCTGCAGCCCAGCGAGATCCTGAAGATCGCGATGCCGCTGATGCTGGCCTGGTGGTTCCAGAAGCGCGAAGGCAGCCGGGGGGTCGGCGACTTCCTCGTCGCGGCGGTCCTGCTGGTCGTGCCGGTGCTGCTGGTCCTGAAGCAACCCGACCTGGGCACCGCCCTGCTGATCCTGGCGGGCGGCCTGTACGTGATCTTCTTTGCCGGGCTGAGCTGGAAGCTGATCGTGCCGGCCATGGCCGTCGGACTGGCCGGGGTCGTCGCGCTGGTGGCCGCACAGGACCGCATCTGCCAGCCCGGCGTCGACTGGCCGGTGCTGCACGCCTACCAGAAGGGCCGCGTCTGCACGCTGCTCGACCCGACCAGCGATCCGCTGGGCAAGGGCTTCCACATCCTGCAAGGCGAGATCGCCATCGGGTCGGGAGGCCTGACGGGCAAGGGCTTCATGCAGGGCACGCAGACCCACCTGGAGTTCATCCCGGAGCGCACCACCGACTTCATCTTCGCGGCCTTCGCCGAGGAGTTCGGGCTCGCCGGCTGCCTCGTGCTGCTGGGGGCGTTCCTCTTTCTGCTGTTGCGCGGGCTGATGATCGCGGCCGATGCGCCGACGCTGTTCGCCCGCCTGCTGGCCGGCGCCATCACGCTCAGCCTGTTCACCTACGCCTTCGTGAACATGGGCATGGTGCTGGGGCTCCTGCCGGTGGTCGGCGTGCCGTTGCCCTTCATCAGCTACGGGGGCACCGCGATGGTCTCGCTGGGGCTCGCGCTGGGGATCCTGATGTCGATCGCGCGCGCCGGCCGGCGCCGGCTGCCATGAGGAGCACGTGCCCGGCCCTGCCAATGGCCGGACAACGAACCCCTCGATGGAGCCCGCCGTGAGTCGCGCGGAGTCTGCGCCGCGCATCGCCGTGATCGGGGTCGGCAACATGGGCCTGCCGATCGCCGAGCGGCTGGTGGGCGCCGGCGCGCAGGTGGTGGTGCGCGACTGCCGCCCCGAGCGCGAGGCGCTCGCGGAGGCCTTCGGTGCGCAGGCCGCGGCGACGCCGGCGGCGGCGGCCGACGGGGCGGTCCTCGTGATCGTCGTCGTGGTCGACGCCGCGCAGACCGAGGTGGTGCTGTTCGGCGACGCCGGGGTGGTGGCGGCGCCGCGCCCGCCGGCGACCGTGCTGCTGTGCCCGACCATCGCGCCGCAGGACACGGAGCGGTTCGCGCTGCGGCTTTCCGCGCAGGGCATTGCAGCTGTCGACGCGCCGATGTCCGGCGGACCGGCGCGCGCCCGCGAGGGCCGCATGAGCCTGATGGTCGCGGGGGCCGACGAGGCGGTCGAGCGCGTGCAGCCCTGGCTGGACTGCATTGCCGACCCGGTGTTCCGCGTCGGCCTGCGACCAGGCGATGGTGCGCGCACGAAGCTCGTCAACAACCTGCTCGCGGCGGTCCATCTCGCGGCCGCAGGCGAGGCGCTTGCGCTGGCGCAGCGCGTCGGTCTCGATCCGGCGCGGACGCTGGAGGTGATCGAGCAGTCGAGCGGCGCGAGCTGGATCGGGTCCGAGCGGGGCCGGCGCTGGCTGGCGGCGCGCGCGGCGGGCGGCGACGCCCGTGACCTCGAGCCGAAGGCGCATGCGGCCCTGCTGGCCAAGGACTCGGCGCTGGCGGTGGCCATGGCGCGGGCGGTCGATCAGGCGGCACCGCTGGGCGAGCAGGCGGCGTCCCTGTTCGCCGCGGTTTGCGCCGCCGGGCAGGCCGGCGTCGACGATGCGGTGCTGTTCGACCGCGCGGTGGGCCGTGCGCCGGCCGTGGACGCGAGCGGCCCACCGCGGGGGGCCTGACCGTTCGGGGGCGGCCTGGCGCGACTCGAATCAGGGCCACCCGCCGGCTCGCGCCGGCCGATGCGCGCCGGCTCCGGCCAGCGCGGCGGCGACGGTCCGTCGCCGCGCCGCGCTCAGAGCGAGAAGATCTTCCCCGGGTTGAGGATGTTGCGCGGATCGAGCGCACGCTTGAGCGTGCGCATCAGCTCGACCGCCTCGTGTCCGGCCTCGTCGAGCAGGAATCCCTGCTTGTGCAGGCCGATGCCGTGCTCGCCGGTGCAGGTGCCCTC
>JALOSQ010000214.1 GCA_025458335.1 Ideonella sp. | reverse complement strand
ACGCCGGCCGCATGCAGCTCCTCGAGCTCGCGGTCGGTCACGCTGCGCCGCACGGTGGCCACGCCGCGCGCGCGGCCGCCGCTGCGACGGCAGGCGTCGGCCATCGCGCGGTTGTCAGCACCGTGGCAGGTGGCCTGCACGATCACGTTGCGCGCGAAGCCCAGGTGGTCTCGCAGCGCGAACAGCTGCGCCGCGCTGGCGTCGCAAGGCGTGTACTTGCGCTCGGGCGCGAAGGGGAACTCGTCGCCGGGCCCGAACACGTGGCAGTGCGCGTCGACGCTGCCGGGCGGCACCCGGAAGAGCGGCGTCGAGGGGCCGTCGTACCAGTCGAGCCAGCCGGGGGTCTTGGTGAAGCTCATCGGATCAGGCCTCGGGTTCGAACGGCAGACCGGCGTACTGCTCGGCGAGCGCCGCCTGCGCGTAGGTCGACGACTTGAGGTAGTCCAGCTCGACCTCCTGCGCCTTCTGGTCGAAATCGCTGAAGTGCGGGAAGCGGTGGAGCAGGGTGGTGAGGTACCAGGAGGTGCGCACGCTGCTCCACACCCGGCGCAGGGCCATCTCGCTGTAGCGGTCGAGGCCGGCGGCGTCGCGCCGGGCGTACCAGCCGGCAAGCGCCCGCGACAGGTAGAACACGTCGCTGGCGGCCAGGTTCAGGCCCTTGGCCCCGGTCGGCGGCACGATGTGTGCCGCGTCGCCGCACAGGTAGAGCTTGCCGAACCGCATCGGCTCCGCCACGAAGCTGCGCAGCGGGGCGATCGACTTCTCGATCGACGGGCCCTCGGTGATGGCCTCGGCCATCTCGGCCGGGAAGCGCGCCTTCAGCTCGGGCCAGAAGCGCTCGTCGGGCCAGTCCTCGACGCTGTGGTCGAGCGGCACCTGGATGTAGAAGCGCGAGAGCGAGGTCGTGCGATAGCTCGCCAGCGCAAAGCCGCGCGGATGGTTGGCATAGGTCACGTCGGGCAGCGGCTTGACGCGCGCCATGATCCCGAGCCAGCCGAACGGATAGACCTTCTCGTACTCCTTGAGCACGCTCGCTGGAATCGACTTGCGCGACACGCCGTGGAAGCCGTCGCAGCCGGCGACGAACTCGCAGTCGATGCGCCGCGCCTCGCCCTGCTGCACGAAGGTCACGTGGGGCGTGTCGCTCTCGAGCCCGTGCAGCACGATGTCGGACGCCTCGCACAGGACCGGCTGGCCGCGCCGGTCAGCCGCGGCGAACAGGTCCTCCTGGATCGAGGTCTGGCCGTAGACCATGAAGCGCCGGCCGAGCGTCTTGTAGGTGTCGACGAAGAACGTGTCGCGACCGGCCCACGCGATGCGCATGCCGTCGTGCGGATGGCCCTCGCGGTCCATGCGCTCGGACACGCCCATCTGGCGCAGCACATCGACGGTCGTGCTCTCCAGCACGCCGGCGCGGATGCGCGAGAGCACGTGGTCGCGGCTTTGCCGCTCCAGCACGATGCTCTCGATGCCATGGGTGTGCAGCAGCTGCGACAGCATCAGGCCGGCCGGGCCGCTGCCGATGATCACGACCTGGGTTCTCATGAGGGGTCTCCTGGGGCCGGCGCCGGCGCCGACGCTGTGGTGTCGTGCCCGGCCGGCGGCGGGTTGGCGGCCGCGGGCGCGACCTGCCCGGCCAGGAGGCGGTCGGCCTCCACGCGCCAGTCGGCGCTGCGCGCAAAGCTGGGGGTGCCGCGGGTGCCGAACATGCCGGCGTCGGCGAGGGCCGCCACCCAGGCCTGGCGCTCGGCCGTGCCTGCGGCGCTCCACGGCTCGAGGCCGGCCTCGCGCACCGTCATGGCCGCCTCGCGCATCTCCTCGGCGCGGCGGCGGCCGTGCTCGATGACACGCTGGAAGAAGTACGCGGCCTGCTTCTCCCAATCGATGCCCGGAAAGGTCTCCCTGAGCGAGGCGATCACCGCGTCCTCCACGCCGTAGTGGCGCGCCGCGGTGAAGCTCTCGATGACCATGGCCTCCAGGCCCTTGATCATCACGCTGCGGCACATCTTGGTGGCGCTGGCCACGCCGAGCCGGTCGCTCGCCACCGTCGGCGCAAAGCCAAGCCCGGACAGCACCGGCTCGAGCGCATGGGCATGTGCCCCGCCGAGCAGCAGTGGAACGCGGATGCGGTACGGCGGCACCGAGGTCATCACCGCGCCTTCGACGTAGCGCCCGCCGGCGACGTCGACGATCGCACCAGCCCGCTGTTTGGCGCCCGGTGAGGCGCTGTTGAAGTCGAGCACGAAGGCGCCGGGCTTCAGGCCGGGTGCCAGCGCCTCGGCCACTGCCACGGCCTGGCTGGCGGTGACGGCCGAGATCACCAGGTCGACCCCGTGCACGGCCGTGCGGTGCGAGCCGCCCAGCACCACGCCGATCGACGCGGCGTGCTCCCGGATCGGCCCGCCGTGGTCGGTGTCGAGCTTGAGGTCGTAGGCGCTCACCGCGACGCCGCGGGCGCGCAGATCCTCGGCCAGGATGCGGCCGACCTCGCCGTAGCCGATCAGCGCGATCTGCATGGTGGTGTGCCTGTCGCAGAGGGCGTTCGAACGCGACCCCGGGGATCGTCAGTCGACGTAGCGCAGGCCGGCCTTCTCGAGCGGCTCGCGCATCTTGTACATGTCCAGGCCCAGCACGCCCGAGGCGAGCTTGGCGCGCTTGTCGCCCTCGAGCGCCTCGCGCTTGGCGGCGGCATCGAGCGTGGCCGCGGCCATCGCGCGCGGCACGCAGACCACGCCATCGTCGTCGGCCACGATCACGTCGCCCGGCGTCACCAGCTGGCCGGCGCACACCACGGGGATGTTCACCGAGCCGAGCGTGGCCTTGATCGTGCCCTTGGCGCTGATCGCCTTGCTCCACACCGGGAAGCCCATCTCGGTCAGCACCTTGACGTCGCGCACGCCCGCGTCGATCACCAGTGCGCGGGCACCGCGCGCCTGGAACGAGGTCGCCAGCAGGTCGCCGAAGTAGCCGTCGGTGCACTCGGCGGTGACCGCGGCCACGACGATGTCGCCCGGGCGGATCTGCTCGGCCACCACGTGCATCATCCAGTTGTCGCCCGGGTGCAGCAGCACGGTCACGGCCGTGCCGCTGACCTGGGAGCCGGCGTAGATCGGCCGCATGTACGGCTTGAGCAGGCCGACGCGGCCCATGGCCTCGTGCACCGTGGCGCTGCCGAAGGCCGCCAGCCGGTCGGCGATGGCCGCGTCGGTGCGGGGGATGTTGCGGTAGACGACACCCAGTTCGTACATCGTGTGCTCCTCGACGGGGGGTGCTGCGGGGTGGCGGCGGGCGCGCGGCGCGGTCAGCGCCCGCGGGCCTTCAGCGCGCGGTCCAGGCGGGTGTAGACGCGCCGGGCGTTGCCCTCGTAGATCTGCTGCTTCTGCGCGGGGCTGAGCTGTGTCGACGCCTCGATGTAGCGCTTGGTGTCGTCGAAGTTGAAGCCCGTCTCGGGGTCGACGCCGCGCACCGCGCCGATCATCTCGCTGGCGAACAGGATGTTGTCGACCGGGATCACGCGCGTGAGCAGGTCGATGCCCGGCTGGTGGTAGACGCAGGTGTCGAAGTAGATGTTCTTCAGCAGGTGCTCCGACAGCAGCGGCTTCTTGAGCTCCTGCGCGAGCCCGCGGTAGCGGCCCCAGTGGTAGGGGGCTGCACCGCCGCCGTGGGGGATGACGAACTTCAGCGTCGGGAAGTCCTTGAACAGGTCGCCCTGGATCAGCTGCATCACGGCCGTCGTGTCGGCGTTGATGTAGTGCGCGCCGGTGGTGTGGAAGCACGCATTGCAGCTCGTGCTCACGTGGACCATCGCCGGGATGTCGTACTCGACCATCTTCTCGTAGATCGGGTACCAGTGCCGGTCGGTCAGCGGCGGCTCCTTCCAGTGCCCGCCCGACGGGTCCGGGTTCAGGTTGATCGCCACGTTGCCGTACTGCTCGACGCACTTGACCAGCTCGGGGATGCAGGTCTTGGGGTCGACGCCCGGGCTCTGCGGCAGCATCGCCGCGGGGATGAAGTGGTCGGGGAAGAGCCGGCTCACCCGGAAGCAGAGCTCGTTGCAGATCGCCGCCCAGGTGCTCGACACCTCGAAGTCGCCGATGTGGTGCGCCATGAAGCTGGCACGCGGGCTGAACACCGTGAGGTCGCTGCCGCGCTCGCGCATCTTGGCGAGCTGGTTGGTCTCGATCGTCTCGCGGATCTCGTCGTCGGAGATCTTCAGGTCGCTGGCCTTCGGCATCTGGCTGCGGTCGGCGATGCCTGCGATCTGCGCGTTGCGCCAGGCTTCCAGCGCCTTGGGCGCGGTCGTGTAGTGACCGTGGATGTCGATGATCATGGGGGCTCGCGTGGGGTTGGGTCAGGCCGGCGCCATGCCGTGCCGCGCCTTGACCGCCGCGGTGGCCGGCGCGGCGAGAAAGGCCAGGAAGGCTCTGGCGTCGCGCGCGCGCGGCGAGGCGGCGCCGACGGCCGCGGAGAACACCGTGACGATCTGCACCGGCGGCGGCAGGGGGCCGGCGATCGTCAGCCCC
>JALOSQ010000213.1 GCA_025458335.1 Ideonella sp. | reverse complement strand
GGCAGGTCCCACTTGGTCTGGGCGAACGCGGCGGGTGCGACGCCGAGGGTCGCGGCCACCGCGAGGGCGGCGGTCGCGCGCAGGAAGGTCGAGCGGGGCAGGGTGGGCATGGGCACTCCTGTGACAACGGGCCAACGTTTCTTCAACGACATGAGGACAGATCGGTGAAAACACCGAGCCCTTCGCGGTCCACGGCCTCGCGCCGCGCCCGCGCGGCCCCCGAGCCCGCCGGCCGTACCGGCGGCATCGTGTCGTCCTCGCACCTCGTGTCGCCGCGCAGCGTCGAGCTCTCGGAGTTCGAGTTCGGGCTGATCGTGGCGTGGAATGCGTTCTCGAGGTGGGCGGTGCGCTGCATGGCGGCCGCGGGCCTGCCCGACCTCACCATCACCGATGTGCTGGTGCTGCACCACATCAACCATCGCGCCCGCAACAAGAAGCTGGCCGACATCTGCTTCGTGCTCAACTACGAGGACACCCACGTCGTCGGCTACTCGCTCAAGAAGCTCGTGGCCGCCGGACTCGCCCGCGCCGACAAGCAGGGCAAGGAAGTGTTCTACAGCCCGAGCGAGCAAGGCGAGGCTTTCGTGCGCCAGTACCGCGCGGTTCGCGAGGAGTGCCTGATCCGCAGCCTCGACAGCGAGTTGAACGCCGACATCGGCGAGCTGGCGCGCCTGTTGCGGACCATGTCGGGGATGTACGACCAGGCGGCGCGGGCCGCCACGTCGCTGTGAGCGCGGGCTCCGGGCCCTGGCTCGGCATCCTGATGCTCGACACGCGCTTCCCGCGCCCTCCGGGCGACGTCGGACACCCCGCCAGCTGGTCGATGCCGGTGCGCTGGCGCCGCGTGCAGGGGGCGTCGCCCCGGCGCGTCGTGCGCGACGCGGACCCGGCGCTGCTCGAGCCCTTCATCGAAACCGGGCGTGCCATGGTGGCCGAGGGTGCGGCGGCGCTGACCACGAGCTGCGGCTTCCTCGTGCGGTTCCAGCACGCGCTGCAGGCTGCGTTGCCGGTGCCGGTGTGGTCCTCTGCGCTCCTGCAGATCCCCGCGCTCGACCATCCCGGCGTGCTGACCGTGGAGGCGTCGTCGCTCGAGGCCGGCGCGCTGGCGGCTGCCGGCGCGGCCCCCGACACGCCGGTCGAGGGGCTGGAGCCTGGCTCGCACCTGCAGGACACGCTGCTGAACGACCGGCCCGAGCTCGACATTGACCGTGCGCGCGCGGACACAGTCGCGGCCGCGTGCCGCCTGGTCGCCCGCCACCCGACGGTGCGCAACCTGGTGCTCGAGTGCACCAACCTGCCGCCGTATGCCGACGCGGTGCAGGCGGCCACCGGGCGGCCGGTGCATCACCTCATGACCTTCGTGCACTCGCGTTGGGCTGCGCTCGCGGACACCCGCGCGGCACCGCGCGCCTGACCCGGGAGCCCCCATGTCCTCCAATCCCCGCTGGCAGTTCTGGATCGACCGAGGCGGCACCTTCACCGACATCGTCGGCCGTCGCCCCGACGGCACGCTCGACACCCTGAAGCTGCTGTCCGAGAACCCAGGCCAGTACCGCGATGCGGCGGTCGAGGGCATCCGGCGCCTGCTCGGCCTGGCCCCTGGCGAGCCGATCACGGCCGAGCGGGTCGAGTGCGTGAAGATGGGCACCACCGTGGCCACCAACGCGCTGCTCGAGCGCAAGGGCGACCGCACGTTGCTCGTGACCACGCGCGGCTTCCGCGACGCGCTGCGCATCGCCTACCAGAATCGCCCGCGCCTGTTCGACCGTCATATCGTGCTGCCCGAGCTGCTCTACGAGCGCGTCGTCGAGGCGCACGAGCGGGTGGGCGCGCACGGCGAGGCGGTGGAGCCGCTCGACGAGGGGCACCTCGCCGGCGAGCTGAAGGGCGCCTTCGACGCCGGCATCCGCGCGGTGGCGATCGTCTTCCTGCACGGCTACCGGTTCACCGCCCACGAGCAGGCCGCGGCGCGGCTGGCACGTGCGGCAGGCTTCACCCAGGTGAGCGTGTCGCACGAGGTCAGCCCGCTCATGAAGCTCGTCTCGCGCGGCGACACGACCGTGGTCGACGCCTACCTCTCGCCGATCCTGCGCCGCTATGTCGACCAGGTCGCCGCGCAGATGCCCGGCGTGCGACTGTTCTTCATGCAGTCCAGCGGCGGCCTGACCGAGGCGCACCACTTCCAGGGCAAGGACGCGATCCTGTCGGGCCCGGCCGGCGGCATCGTCGGCATGGTGCGCACCGCGCTGGCGGGCGGGCACCGCAAGGTGATCGGTTTCGACATGGGCGGCACCTCGACCGACGTGAGCCACTTCGCCGGCGAGTTCGAGCGCGCCTTCGAGACCCACGTGGCCGGCGTTCGCATGCGCGCGCCGATGATGAGCATCCACACGGTCGCCGCCGGCGGCGGCTCGATCCTGTCGTTCGACGGGGCGCGCCTGCGCGTGGGCCCGCACAGCGCCGGGGCCCACCCCGGTCCGGCCAGCTACCGCCGCGGCGGTCCGCTGGCGGTGACCGACGCCAACGTGCTGCTCGGCAAGATCCAGCCCGCGCACTTCCCGGCCGTGTTCGGCCCGCGCGGCGACGAGCCCCTCGACCGCGATGGCGTGGTCGCGAAGTTCCAGGCCCTGGCCGACGAGGTCGCCCGCGCGACCGGGCGCGCGGCGACGCCCGAGTCGCTGGCCGAGGGTTTCCTCAAGATCGCGGTGCAGAACATGGCCAACGCGATCAAGCGCATCTCGGTGGCGCGCGGCTATGACGTCACGCAGTACACGCTGCAGTGCTTCGGCGGCGCCGGTGGCCAGCACGCCTGCCTGGTGGCCGATGCGCTGGGCATGAGCCGGGTGTTCGTGCATCCGCTGGCCGGCGTGCTCTCGGCCTACGGCATGGGCCTGGCCGACCAGATCGCCATGCGCGAAGCCTCGGTCGAGCGCGCGCTCGACGCGGCCGGCCTGGCAGCGGCCGAGGGCCAGCTCGCCGCGCTGGGCGACGCGGCCCGCGACGAGCTGCTCAGCCAGGGCGTGGCCGGCACGGCCGTGCAGCTGCGGCGGCGCGTTCACGTGCGCTACCAGGGCACCGACACCGCGCTGGTCGTGGAAGCCGGTGCTCTCGACGCGATCCGAGCCGGCTTCGAGTCGGCCTACCGCCAGCGATTCGCGTTCCTGATGCCCGACCGTCCGCTGGTGATCGAGGCGGTCTCGGTCGAGGCCGTCGCCGCGGGCGAGACCTTCGTCGACGCGCCGCGCGGGCCCGAGCCCGAACCGCACCGCCCCGCCCCGGTGGCCCGGGTGCGCCTGCACAGCGGCCGCTGGCACGATGCCGCGCTGCACCAGCGCGAGGCGCTCGCGCCCGGCGCGACCCTCGACGGGCCGGCGGTGATCGCCGAGCGCAATGCCACCACGGTCGTCGAGCCGGGATGGCAGGCGATCGTGACGCCCGCGGGGCCGATCGAGCTGCGGCGCATCGCGGCCCGTGCCAGCGAACAGGCGATCGGCACCCAGGCCGACCCGGTGATGCTCGAGGTGTTCAACAACCTGTTCATGAACATCGCCGAGCAGATGGGGCTGCGCCTGCAGAACACGGCGTACTCCGTCAACATCAAGGAGCGGCTGGACTTCTCGTGCGCGCTGTTCAGCGCGGCCGGGGAGTTGATCGCCAACGCCCCGCACATGCCAGTGCACCTGGGCTCGATGAGCGAGTCGATCAAGACGGTGATCGCCCGCAACCCCGGCATGCGCCCGGGCGACGTCTACGTGCTCAACGACCCGTACCACGGCGGCACGCACCTGCCCGACGTGACCGTCGTGACCCCCGTGTACCTGGACGATGGCGCCGCCCGCCCGAGCTTCTATGTCGCCAGCCGTGGCCACCACGCCGACATCGGCGGCATCACGCCCGGCTCGATGCCGCCGTTCTCGCGCACGATCGACGAGGAGGGTGTGCTGCTCGACAACGTGCTGCTGGTGCGCGATGGCGAGCTGCTCGAGGCCGAGTTGCTGGCACACCTGGAGGGCGGAGTTCCGGACGGCGTCTCCCCGGCCGGAACGCTCCCCGCGTGGGGCGGCGCGCAGCGCCAAGGGGCCAACAGGTATCCAGCCCGCAACCCGGCGCAGACGATCGCCGACCTGCGCGCCCAGATCGCGGCCAACGAGAAGGGCGTGCAGGAACTGCGCGCGATGGTGGCGCAGTTCGGCCGCGAGACGGTGGCCGCCTACATGCAGCACGTGCAGGACAACGCCGAGGAGTCGGTGCGCCGCGTGATCACCGCGCTCAAGGACGGCGCGTTCGAACTGCCGCTCGACAACGGGTCGGTGATCCGCGTGCGCGTGGCGGTGGACCAGGACCGGCGCGAGGCGGTGATCGACTTCACCGGCACGAGCGAGCAGGGCCCGAACAACTTCAACGCGCCCAAGGCGGTCACGATGGCCGCGGTGCTGTACGTGTTCCGCACCCTGGTCGACGACGACATCCCGCTGAACGCCGGCTGCCTGAAGCCGCTGCGGGTGATCGTGCCCGAAGGCTGCATGCTCAACCCGCGCCACCCGGCGGCGGTGGTCGCCGGCAATGTGGAGACCTCGACCTGCATCACCAACGCGCTGTACGGCGCGCTCGGCGTGATGGCCAGCGGCCAGCCGACGATGAACAACTTCACCTTCGGCAACGAGCGGCACCAGTACTACGAGAC
>JALOSQ010000212.1 GCA_025458335.1 Ideonella sp. | reverse complement strand
CGGGGCCCGCTCGCGGGCGAGCACGACACTGCGCTCGAGGTCGGCGCGCAGCGCCTCGGCCGACCGCAGGCGGATGACATCGTTGCCGCCGGCGAGCACGAGCACGATGTCGAAGCGTCCGCCCACGGCCAGCTGCCCGGCCGTGCCGGCGAAGGTGGCGCCATCGCGCGCGCGGTTCTCGATCCACAGCCGTGGATGGTCGCGCGCCAGCAGGCCGGCCAGGCTGGCCGAGGGGCTGCTGGCGCCGGTGCCCACGCCGGTGCTGTCACCCACGATCAGCATGCGCCGCGTGGCATCGGCCGGTGCGTGCTGCAGCGGCGTGCTCTGGCGGGCCAGCTCCCGCGCTTCGCCGATGCGCCATGCCGTGCAGCCGCCGGCGCCGAGCAGAACGCCGGCGACGAGCATGGCCAGGAGCGGTGACAGGCGCATCGATCGCATTGTCGGCGCAGCGGCGACCGTCCGTGCGGCCCCGCCGGGTCAGCGCCGGTCGGCGCCCGCCGTCTTCTTCACCACGGGTGCCCGCTGGGCGGCGGCGAGCAGTACGGCGAACTCGCGCTCGAAGCGGCGCGTGATGGTCTCGGGATCGGGCACCAGGTGCGCGTCGGCGACGATCGCCAGCGTCGCTTCGCCGCGGTAGCTGAGGATGCTGATGCCCATGCCGAGTTCGTCGCCCGGGTGGGGCACCCAGAACATGACCCGCTCGATCGGCACGCCGGCGACGTACAGCGTCTCGCGGGCGCCGACGACGTTGGTCATCACCACGCTGGCCTTGCGGCTGATCAGCGATTGGGGAATGTCGGACACCGCCTTGGGCGTGCGGCCGAAGAGGTCGAACAGCACCCGCATCGCCACCGGCTCGGGCGAGCGCTTGAGCGCGTCCATGTTCGCCTTGGTCAGCCGCAGGCGCTCGAGCGGCGTGCGGGCCGCGACCGCCAGCTCGAGCAGCACGAGGCCGAAGTCGTTGCCGAGCTCGAGCGCGCGCTCCGGTGGCCGCAGATCGACCGGCACCAGTGCGCGCAGCGTGGTGTGCCCGACGTCGACGCCGCGCCGCTTCAGATAGGCCCGCAGCGCGCCCGTCATGCCGGCGACGAGCACATCGTTGACCTTGGCGTCGGCCAGGGCGCCGATCGCCTTGACGTCGGCGATCGACACCGGCGCCGACCAGGCGACGCGCTTGGGCAGCGCGAAGTCGCCCTTGAACGGGGAGGGCGGATCGTCCGTCTTGAGCAGCTCGGTCAGCAGCATGCCGGCGCCGCCGGCGATGAGCGCGGCCTTGTCGACCAGGGCCTGGGGATGCCGGGCCGTCCGGAGCGCAGCCTGGGTGGCCGCGGCCACGCCGCGTGCCGCGGTCCCCAGCGTCGCGAAGGCGGTGTCGAACCAGCCCTCGCCCGCCGCGTCGTCCGCCGCCGCCGGGCGCCGTCTCGGTCGGCGCGCGCCGCGCTCGATCGGCGCGTCGGGCGCCGCGTCGTACAGCTGCATCGACAGCGCCGTCATCGACGTGCCGTCGCCCATGCAGTGGTGGAAGCGCGTGACCAGCGCGCTGCCGCGGCCCACGCCGTCGATCACATGCACCTGCCACAGCGGCTGGAGGCGGTCGAGCGGCGAGCTGGCGATGTCGCTGAGCATCCGCTCGAGCGCGCGTCGACCGCCGGGCGACGGCAGCGCCACGTGATGCAGGTGCTGGCCGATGTCGAAGTCCGGCACGTCTTCCCAGTGCGGCAGCGGCACCGGCAGGCCACGCTCGACCACCCGCTGCCGGAAGCGCGGGAAGTCGGCCAGCCGGGCCGCGTACAAGGCCTTGACCCTGTCGAAGTCGAGGCGCCTTCGGGTCAGCGCGACGCTGGTGACCATCGCCAGGTTGGCCCGGCCGTCCATGTGGAACCAGGCCGCGTCGACCGCGTCCATCTTGTGCAGGGCCATCGCGGGAGCCCTCCTCGTCGAGAGTCGTCGGGCAGTCGTCCGGCTCGCCGGGTGCGTCACGCGAGCAGGCGGCGGATCGCGCCGACCAGCGCGTGCGGGTGGTCGAGACCCCGGTAAGCCGGCGGCACGGCCCCAGGCGCGCCGAGCAGTGATGCCACTGCGAGCGCGGCGGCGTGGATCGAGTACTCCACCGTGTAGACCACGTTGTCCGGGATCTCGCAGTACTGGCCGACCACGGCCAGGTTGGCGGTGCCCGGCGGGATCACGGGCGGCCGGTCGCCGGGCGCGCGCGGCATGAACTGGCTGGTGGTGTAGGGCAGGCGGCAGGGCACGCAGTTCGCGCCTTCGAGCAGCATGGGCAGGTCGTCCTGCCAGCCCAGGTGCGAGAACACCTCGGTCAGGATCTCGCGGCCGCTGCACTCGGGCATCGTCTTGCGGACGAAGTCTCCAGCGCGATCGGCGAACAGCCCGTATCCCCACCACACCTGTGTGCCCGGCGGCTGGTCCGGGTAGGCCGGCGGATGGAACAGGTGGAAGGTGACCCGCCAGCTCGAGTCCACGAGGGTCACGAGTCCGCCCTGGCCGGGCTGGTTGCCGCTGAAGGTGGCCATCCGGCGTGCAAAGCGGTCGTCGGCGTGCGTGACGGTGAAGGTGACCCATTGGGTGCAACCGATGTCGCCACAGAACGCGGCCGGCCGTCCGAAGGCGGGGTCCCGGGCGGCGAGCCGTTCCCACAGCGGCCACGCGCCGCTGCGGTGCTCGCCCGTGGGCGGTGGCGGAGGCGGTGCTTCCATCGTGCCCTGCGTCGAGTCCGCCGTCATCGAGCCCAGCGTGACGATCACGACGTCCTGCGGCGCGACCTCGAGGGCCGCATCCACACCGCCGCGCCGGGTGAGGATCCGGCGCACGGCCTTGCGCCCGTCGGCAACCGTCTCGAAATCGAGGTCGGTCACCCGCACGCCGGTCTCGAAGCGCACGCCGCGCTCCTCGAGCCAGCGCACGATGGGCCGCACGATCGAATCGCCGCCGTTGTACCGGGTCGACTGCACGATCCTCATCGTCGGCAGGTCCGGGAACAGGCGCAGGAAGCGCAGCAGGTAGCGCCGCAGTTCGGCTGCGCTGTGCCAGGTCTCGAAGCCGAACATGCTGGACCACATCAACCAGAAGTGGCAGGCGAAGAAGCCGGCATCGAAGCACTCGTCGATGCGTCGGGCGCCGAGCTCCGCCTCGCCGCGCATCATCAGCCCGATCAGGTCGACACGGCCCTGGTCGTCCAGGCCGAACGAGGCCGCGTCGACGACCCGCCCGCGCTCGACGAGGCGGGCGCGGGCGTCCCATGGCGACTCGGTCCAGAAGTCGAGCGTGTCCTGCGTGACCGATTTGTCCGGGTCGTCGAGCGACGGGATGCGGCCGAGCAGCTCGTACATCAGCACGTAGGCCGCGCCGTACATCCGGCTGCCGCGCATCGAGTAGCCCTGCGCGGCCGACCCGCTCGCGTCGAGGCTGCCGCCGAGCGTGGCCTCTTCCAGGATCCGGATGTCCCGGCCGAGCCAGCCACCGTCGCGGATCAGGTACACGGCCGCCGCGAGCGAGGCGATGCCGCCGCCGACGAGGTGGGCCTGCGGGGCGGCCGGGTGCTTGCTGTTCATGGTGAGTCCTTCCGGGTCACGCGGGGCGGTCTTGCCGGACGGGCCGCGGCCGGACTTGGCGCCGTCCGGGCCCTCCGCCGGGTCGGGATCGCGACCAACTCGTCGAATGCGGCCATCAGGGCGTGGCTGAGTTCCGCGGGGTCGGGCACCGCCGCGCGCGCCGTCGTGAAGCCGAAACCCATCGACCCGGCGTAGCTCATCGCGGTGATGTTCAGCCCCAGGCCGTGCTCGACGATGGACATCGGCCAGTAGCCGCGCATGCGCGCGCCCGCGGCGTACAGCGGCACCTCGGGGCCCGGGATGTTCGAGATGACGACGTTGGCCAGCGGCGGCATCACCCGGGTGACGCCCGAACGCCCGTAGAGCTCGGCCAGTCCGTGGAGGATCCAGGGCACGCCGATCGACGGGAAGTCCATCGGCACGATGCCTTGCGCCTGCTTCACCATCGCCTTCACCGCGCCGGCGGCGTCGCGAATCGCACGAAGGCGCCGCAACGGGTCGGCGACATGGGTATGCAGGTTCACCAGCGGCATCGTGGCCTGGGTGGTGTACGCGGTGTCGCCGGCCTCGCGCAGCGAGATCGGCATCGCCGCCGTCAGCGGCTGCCTGGGGATCCCGCCGTGCTGTGCCAGCCAGCGCCTGAGGGTCCCGCTGCACAGGGCCAGCACGATGTCGTTCACCTTGGCATCGTGCCTCGCCGCGAGCGACTTCAGGTCGTCCAGCGGCAGCGACAGCGCGGCGAAGCCGCGTTCGGCGGTGATCGGCACGTTCAACGGCGTCCGCGGTCCGAAGGCGAAGTTCTGACGCAGCCGGCCTCGGGTCGGCGGTTCCGGCCGTCCGACCAGGCCGGCCAGCGTGCGCACGACCTCGGGCAGGTGCCGCAGCAGCTTGATGTACTGGCCGGCGTCGTGGCGCAGCGCCGCGGCGCCGAGCTCGAGCATCCCGGGGTGTTCGGCTGCTGCGGCGTCCGCGGCACGGCGCCGCCGGTTCGGCGGTGG
>JALOSQ010000211.1 GCA_025458335.1 Ideonella sp. | reverse complement strand
CCCGTCAGCTCGCGGATCGTGATGCCGCGCTCGACCGCACGCCGGATGATCTTGTCGTCGATGTCGGTGATGTTGCGGACGTAGGTGACCCGGTAGCCCGAGGCGCGCAGCCAGCGCTGGACGACGTCGAACGCCATCATCATCCGCAGGTGGCCCATGTGGCACAGGTCGTAGACGGTGATGCCGCACACGTACATCCGCACGTGGCCGGGCTCCAGGGGGACGAAGTCCTCGAGTCGGCGGCTCAGCGAATTGAAGACTCGAAGCGTCATCGTCCGGGGCCGGCGGCGGGCCGGCACGGCAGGGAGGGCGCGACCGACGGGACCGTCGCGGTTCCCGTCGGGCAGAGACCGGCGGGTCGGGGGTCGGGCAGTATAGCCACCGGCCCCTCGGCACCGACGGCAGGCGTCAGGCGATGCACAATTCCCGGCATGAGCCTGTCGACCGCCCCCGCCCGTCTCCTCTCCCCTGCCTCCCTCGATCGCCGGCACACGCGTGCGGCGCTCCGAGCCCCCGTGGCTCGCGCGCTGCGGGCGGCGGGCCGCGCATTGGTGCTGGCCGCCGGCCTGGCGGCCTCGACGCTGGCGGCCGCCCAGACGGTCAAGCTGGCCACCAGCGCGGGCGACATCACGATCGCGCTCGATGCCGCCAAGGCGCCGCGCAGCGTCGAGAACTTCGTTGCGTATGTGCGCGCGGGGCACTACGACGGCACCGTGTTCCACCGCGTGATCGACGGCTTCATGATCCAGGGGGGCGGCTTCACCGCCGACATGAACCAGAAGCCCACGCGGCCACCGATCCCGATCGAAAGCCGCAACGGACTCAAGAACGAGCGCGGCACGATCGCGATGGCACGCACGGGGGATCCGAACTCGGCGACCTCGCAGTTCTTCATCAACGTCGTGGACAACCCGCGGCTGGACTTCCCGAGCTTCGACGGCCACGGCTATGCGGTGTTCGGCAAGGTCACCGCCGGCATGGACGTCGTCGACAAGATCCGCCGCGTCGCCACCACCAACCGGGGGCCGCACGCCAACGTGCCGGTCGAACCCGTCGTCATCCGCAAGGCCACCGTGGAGAAGTGAACATGGGCACCCTCGTCGAACTCAAGACCACCGCCGGCTCGATCAAGCTCGATCTCGACGAGGTCCGCGCACCCGAGACGGTGCGCAACTTCCTCGCCTACGTCGCGGCGGGTCACTACGACGGCACGGTCTTCCACCGCGTCATCCCGGGCTTCATGATCCAGGGCGGCGGCTTCGAACCGGGCATGAAGCAGAAGCCCACCGGCGCACCGATCCGCAACGAAGCCGCCAACGGCCTGAAGAACCGCCGCTACACGGTCGCGATGGCGCGCACCAGCGACCCGCACTCGGCCACCGCGCAGTTCTTCATCAACGCTGCCGACAACGAGTTCCTCGACTTCAAGTCCGAGTCCGCGCAGGGCTGGGGATACGCCGTGTTCGGCCAGGTGGTCGAGGGCACCGACGTGATCGACCGCATCGAGCAGGTGCGCACCGGACGGCGCGGCTTCCACGACGACGTGCCGCTGGACGACGTGCGGATCGAGTCGGCGACGGCGCTCTGACGGCGAGGTCGCCCTGCGCCCATGGACACGTCGATCTCGATCGGGCTGCCCCGCTACGTCGAGATCCGCGCCGACGATCACTGGCAGGCGATCGACTTTGTCAGCGACCTGCACCTGGCGGAGGGCATGCCGCGTACGTTCGCGGCATTCCGACGCTACTTGGAGACGACCCCGGCTGATGCGGTGCTGATCCTGGGCGACCTGTTCGAGGTCTGGGTCGGTGACGATGCGGGCACCGAAGGCTTCGAGGCCGAGGTGCTCGAGTCGATCGCGCGGGCGGCCTGCTGCCGCCGCATCGGCTTCATGGCGGGGAACCGCGACTTCCTGGTCGGCACCGAGACCTTGCGTCGATCGGGCATGTTCGGGCTGTCCGACCCGACCGTGCTCGAGGCGTTCGGTCGCCGCGCGCTGCTGACTCACGGCGACCGGCTTTGCCTGGGCGACGTCGACTACCAGCGCTTCCGCGAACAGGTGCGCAGCACGGCGTGGCAGGCCGACTTCCTGGCTCGCCCGCTCGAGGAGCGCCGCGCGATCGCGCGCGACCTCCGCGACCGCAGCCGCGAGCGGGCCGCCGGGCGCGCCCGCGAGGAGTGGTACGACGTCGATACCGCCAGTGCGGTTCGCTGGATGCACGAGGCCGGTGCCCGCGTGCTGGTGCACGGACACACGCACCAGCCCGGCACGGACCCGCTCGCCCCAGGCTACCTGCGGCACGTCCTGAGCGACTGGGACCTCGAGGATGGCGACCCCGGCCGGGCCGAGGTGCTGCGCTGGACCGCGTCCGGGTTCGCGCGACTCGGCCTGGCGCAGGCTGCGGCGGCGATCGCGCCATCGCCGTGATCGGGCGCTGGTGGTCGGCGCTCGGGCGCCGGCGTGACGAACGCGTGCTGCGGCAGCGCGCGATCCCCGACGACCTGTGGTCGCTCACCCTGGCGCGCTTTCCCTTCCTGCAGCGCCGGACGGCCGGCGACCTCGAGCGGCTTCGGCGGCTGGCGACCCTGTTCCTGGATCGCAAGGAGTTCACCGGGGCCAACGGCCTGGAGGTGTCCAACGAGATCGCCGTGGCCATCGCGGCGCAGGCCTGCCTGCCGGTGCTCGAACTGGGCCTGGAGGCCTACGACGGGTTCGTCGGCATCGTGGTGCATCCCGACGAGGTCGTCGCCCGGCGCGAGGTGACTGACGACGACGGCGTCGTGCACGCGTACGACGAGCCGCTCACCGGCGAGGCGATGCCCGGCGGGCCGGTCATGCTGTCGTGGCGCGACGTGCTGGCCGCGCAGGAGTCGGACGCGATGGCGTACAACGTCGTCATCCACGAGTTCGCGCACGTGCTCGACATGCGCGACGGCGAGGCGGACGGCTGCCCCCCGCTGCCCGGCGGCACCGCTGCCCGGCGCGCCTGGGCCGATCAGCTCGAGGCGGTGCTCGACGACCTTCAGCAGTGCGTCGAGCATGACGTGGACACCGGCGTGCTCGACCCCTACGCGGCCGAGGGGCCGGAGGAACTCTTCGCCGTGGCGTCGGAAGCCTTCTTCGTCGACCCGGTGGCCCTGCGCGCCGAGCACGCAGACCTGTACCGGATGCTCGCGGACTTCTATCGGCAGGATCCCGCGGCGGCCGCGTGAGGGCCGCCGCGGTGTCGCATCAGGCCGTGGCCGGCTCGGCCTTGGGCTTGTCGATCTTGCGCGCCGGCTGGATGTCGAGCACCGGCTTGCCCTCGTCGTCGATGTCGACGGTGAGCCGGCCGCCATCGACCAGGCGCCCGAAGAGCAGCTCGTCGGCCAGGGCACGGCGGATCGTGTCCTGGATCAGTCGCTGCATCGGGCGGGCGCCCATCAGCGGGTCGAAGCCCTTCTTGGCCAGGTGCTTGCGCAGCGCGTCGGTGAAGGTGACCTCGACCTTCTTCTCGGCGAGCTGGCTCTCGAGCTGCAGCAGGAACTTGTCGACCACCCGCAGGATGATCTCCTCGTCGAGCGCGCGGAAGCTGACGATGGCGTCGAGCCGGTTGCGGAACTCGGGCGTGAACATGATGATGATCACGTTGCGGAAGTCGGCCTTGCGCCCGTTGTTGTCGGTCAGCGTGCCGTGGTCCATGACCTGCAGCAGCACGTTGAAGACGTCGGGGTGCGCCTTCTCGATCTCGTCGAGCAGCAGCACCGCATGCGGCTTCTTGGTGACGGCCTCGGTCAGCAGGCCGCCCTGGTCGAAACCGACATAGCCCGGGGGCGCGCCGATCAGGCGGCTCACGGCATGGCGCTCCATGTACTCCGACATGTCGAAGCGGATCAACTCGATGCCGAGGATGTAGGCGAGTTGCTTGGCCACCTCGGTCTTGCCGACGCCGGTGGGGCCGCTGAACAGGAACGAGCCGATCGGCTTGTCGGGCTTGCCGAGGCCCGAGCGCGCCATCTTGATCGCGGCCGCCAGGGCCTCGATCGCCGGTTCCTGGCCGAAGACCACGCTGTTGAGGTCGCGCTCCAGGTTCTGCAGCTTGCCGCGGTCGTCGCTCGACACCGAAGCCGGCGGGATGCGGGCGATCTTGGCCACGATCTCCTCGACCTCGCTGCGGGTGATCGTCTTCTTCTGCTTGCTCTTGGGCAGGATGCGCTGCGCCGCCCCGGCCTCGTCGATCACGTCGATCGCCTTGTCGGGCAGGTGCCGGTCGTTGATGTACTTGGCCGACAGCTCGGCGGCAGCCTGCAGGGCACCCAGCGCGTACTTGACGCTGTGGTGCTCCTCGAAGCGCGTCTTGAGCCCCTTGAGGATCTCGATCGTCTGCTCGACCGAGGGCTCGACCACGTCGACCTTCTGGAATCGGCGTGACAGGGCGGAGTCCTTCTCGAAGATGCCGCGGTACTCGCTGAAGGTCGTCGCGCCGATGCACTTCATCTGCCCGCTCGACAGCGCCGGCTTGAGCAGGTTGCTGGCGTCCAGCGTGCCGCCGCTGGCGGCCCCGGCGCCGATCAGCGTGTGGATCTCGTCGATGAACAGGATCGCATTGGGCTGCTCCTTGAGGTGCTTGAGCACGCTCTTGAGCCGCTGCTCGAAGTCGCCGCGGTACTTGGTGCCGGCCAGCAGCGCGCCCATGTCGAGCGCGTACACATGGGCGTCCGCGAGGATCTCGGGAACCTCGCCCTGCGTGATGCGCCAGGCCAGCCCCTCGGCGATGGCGGTCTTGCCGACGCCCGCCTCGCCGACCAGCAGCGGGTTGTTCTTGCGGCGGCGGCAGAGGATCTGGATGACCCGCTCGACCTCGAGCTCGCGACCGATCAGCGGATCGATCTTGCCGTCGCGGGCCATCTGGTTGAGGTTCTGGGTGAACTGGTCGAGGGCCGAGGCCTTGGCCTCGCCCTCTTCCTTCTCGCCGTCGCTCGAGCCCGGGTTCTCGTTGGACTTGGCCGGCTCCGGCGGGTCCGACTTGCGGATGCCGTGGGCGATGTAGTTCACGACGTCCAGGCGAGTCACGCCCTGCTGATGCAGGTAGTACACCGCGTGAGAGTCCTTCTCGCCGAAGATGGCCACGAGCACGTTCGCGCCGGTGACCTCCTTCTTGCCGCTGCCCGTGCTCTGCACGTGCATGATGGCGCGCTGGATCACGCGCTGGAAACCGAGCGTCGGCTGCGTGTCGACCTCCTCGGTGCCGCCTACCGTCGGCGTGTTCTCCTTGATGAATTGCGCCAGGCTCTTGCGCAACTCGTCGATGTTGGCCGAACACGCCCGCAGCACCTCGGAGGCCGACGGGTTGTCGAGCAGCGCCATCAGCAGGTGCTCGACGGTGATGAACTCGTGCCGCTGTTGGCGCGCTTCGACGAACGCCATGTGCAGGCTGACTTCCAACTCTTGCGCGATCATGCGGCCTCCATGATGCACTGCAGCGGATGGCCTCCGCGGCGTGCTGCTGCCAAAACCAACTCGACTTTCGTCGCGGCGACGTCTTTCGTGTAGACCCCGCAGACGCCCCGACCCTCGTGGTGGATCTTGAGCATGATCTGCGTGGCCGTCTCCAGGTCCCGCTTGAAGTATTGCTGCAAGACCATCACGACGAACTCCATGGGGGTGTAGTCGTCGTTCAGCATGACGACTTGGTACATCCCCGGGGGTTCGACCTTGGCGGGCTTGCGCTCGGCGACGACGGATCCGCCCGCTTCGTCCCGGCTCGGCGGGGCGGGCGGTTCGGGAGGCTTCGGCGCAGCGTCCTCGGACATGAAACGATTCTATAGAGCCATCACGGCCGCACCGTCTGGCCTGGCGTTCGCCCCCGCGTGCGGGCAAGGTTGCCGGAACTTCTGCCGCGATCACGCTGGCAGGCACGCCGACCGCCCACGAGCGACCGCGCACCCGCCACCCCGGCAGTCCCGTCGTCGCGGACGGCGGTCAGATTTGACGCAGTGCAAACCTTGTTCATTCACACGGGCATGTTCACGATCCGCCCAACAAGTGTCTAGTGCAGTTGACAGTCTTTCCTAGTCATTTCCTTGACAGTCCGTGGGGGCAGGTCGAGAATCCCCCGGACCAGTACGCGAGGAGATGGTGATGGCCATCGGAACAGTCAAGTGGTTCAACGACGCCAAGGGCTTCGGGTTCATCGAGCCTGAGGGCGGGGGCGAGGACGTGTTCGCGCATTTCTCGGCCATCCAGATGGACGGCTTCCGGACGCTCAAGCAGGGGTCGAAGGTGTCGTTCGAGTTGATCCAGGGGCCGAAAGGCCATCTGGCGCAAGCGATTCGCCCGCTGGACGTGAAGAGCGACACCTTGGCCGCGGGCAGTCCGCGGCCCGAGGCGCCGCAACGCGTGGCCAACTGACCCCCTGGCCGGCGCTGGCTGCGCCGGCATCCCCGCCGGCACCTGGCTGGCTCGCAAAGCAACCCCGCTGCGGCGGGGTTTCGCGTTCAGGCGAGCCGGGGTTTTCGCTGCATGGCGAGCCAGGCGAGCCCGACAGCCACGGCGGCCATCGGTACCAGCGACCCCAGGTTGAGCCAGGTCCACCCCTGAGTCGTGACCAGGGCACCCGACCCGAACGACGTCACCGCCATCGTCGCGAACACGCAGAAGTCCATCGCGCCCTGGGCGCGGTTCTTCTCCTCGGGGCGGTAGGCCTCGGTCAGGAGCGTCGTCCCGGCGATGTAGAGGAAGTTCCAGCCCACGCCGAGCAGGAACAGCGCCACCAGGAACTGCATCAGGTCCACGCCGGACAGCGCGACCGCGATGCAGGCGAGGTTCAACACGACCCCGGCGCCCGCGATCGGCAGCACGCCGAAGCGCCGGATCAGGTGCCCGGTGAAGAAGCTCGGCACGAACATGCCGAGCACGTGCCATTCCAGCACCAGCGCCGCCCGGTCGAACGGGTGGCTGCACATCTGCATCGCGATCGGCGTGGCGGCCATCAGCAGGTTCATCACGCCGTAGCCGAGCGCAGCGCACAGCACCGCGACGATGAAGACCGGCTGGCGCGCGATCTCGGACAGCGGGCGGCCCGTCGACGCCCCCGCCTTGGGCACCGGCGGGGCCGGAAACCGGATCAGCGACATCGCCAGCAGCGACAGCAGCGCCACGCCCACGAGGGCCAGGTAGGCGCCGGCGAATGGCACCACGAACCAGTCACGCGTCGCGCTCGCCAGGTTCGGGCCGGCGAAAGCCCCGATGACACCGCCGGCCAGCACCCAGGAGATGGCGCGCTCCTTGTATTGGGGCGGCACCAGCTCCGGCCCGGCAAAGCGGTAGAGCGCCGCGTTCGCGTTGTAGAAGCCGGCCACGAGCGTGGCGCCGACCAGCAGCCAGAAGTTCTGCTCGGCGGCCGCGAACGCACAGACTGCCGCCGCGACGATCGCCACCAGCAGGCCGATCTGGAAGGACTGGCGGCGCCCGAGCCGCGCCTGCAGACGCGCGACCGGGCCCGCGGCCAGAGCGCCTCCCACGACGTACCCGGTCACTGGCAGTGTCGCCATCCACGCCGCCGGCGCCAGCGACAGGCCGACGAGGCCGTTGATCGCGATGAAGACGACGTTGTTCGTGAGGAAGAGCCCCTGGCACAGCGACAGCAGCCACAGGTCTCGATGGGCCAGCAATGGCTTGGTCGGCGGATCGCTCATGCGGTCACGAAAACGAAACGACCCCCACGGCCCGACGGGCCGGAGGGGTCGCGGGCGTCGCGCCGGACAAGAAGCCGGCGCCGGGTCACATGTGGTCGATCATCACCTGCCCGAAGCCCGAGCAGCTGACCTGGGTCGCGCCTTCCATCAGGCGCGCGAAGTCGTAGGTGACCTTCTTGCTGAGGATCGACTTCTCCATCGAGCTGATGATGAGGTCGGCAGCCTCGGTCCAGCCCATGTGGCGCAGCATCATCTCGGCCGAGAGGATCTCGGAGCCCGGGTTGACGTAGTCCTTGCCGGCGTACTTGGGCGCGGTGCCGTGGGTGGCCTCGAACATCGCGACCGAGTCCGACAGGTTGGCGCCCGGGGCGATGCCGATGCCGCCGACCTGCGCGGCCAGCGCGTCGGACACGTAGTCGCCGTTCAGGTTGAGCGTGGCGATCACCGAGTACTCGGCCGGGCGCAGCAGGATCTGCTGCAAGAACGCGTCGGCGATCGAGTCCTTGAT
>JALOSQ010000210.1 GCA_025458335.1 Ideonella sp. | reverse complement strand
CTGGATGTACAAGTCCAAGGGCGCCGGCAGCTCTGCGCAGGAGGCGCAGCGGCTGGGCTCCGTGTGGCTGCAGTCGCTGCTCGACATCCAGGACGAGACGCGCGACTCGCAGGAGTTCCTCGAGCACGTCAAGGTCGACCTGTTCCCGGACGCCGTCTACGTCTTCACGCCCAAGTCCAAGATCCTGGCGCTGCCGCGTGGCGCGACGGTCGTCGACTTCGCCTACGCGATCCACTCCGACCTCGGCGACCACTGCGTCGCGGCCCGCATCAATGGCGAGGCCGCCCCGCTGCGCACCGAGCTGCGCTCGGGCGACGTGGTCGAGGTGATCAGCGCGCCCGGCGCGCGACCGAACCCGGCCTGGCTCAACTTCGTGCGCACGGGTCGCGCGCGATCCAAGATCCGCCACTACCTCAAGACGCTCGAGGCCGAGGAGTCGCAGATGCTCGGCGAGAAGCTGCTGGCGCAGGCGCTGCGCGCCGAGGGCCTGAAGATGCCGGGCCTGGGCGACGAGGACGCCGGCCTTTGGCAGCAGTTGACGCGCTGGAGCGGCAACCGGCACCGCGCCGAGCTGCTCACCGACATCGGCCAGGGGCGCAAGATCGCCACCATCGTCGCCAAGCGGCTGGCCCGCCTGATGGCCGAGCGCGGCATGCGCCCCGATGCGGTGGCGCTCACGCTCGGCCGCTTCGGCCATGACGACGCCGCGCCGGCCCAGGGGACCGTGACGATCGACGGCAGCGAAGGGGCGACGGTGCAGATGGCCACCTGCTGCCGGCCGATCCCGGGCGACGCGATCGTCGGCTACCTCGGCCGCGGCGAAGGCCTGCTGGTGCACACGGCCGACTGCGCCACCGGCAAGCGCCTGTTCGAGCGCGACAGCGAGCGCTGGATCCCGGTGGAGTGGGCCGAACAGCCGGTGCGCACCTTCGAGGCCGGCGTGCGCGCCATGGTGAAGAACGGCAAGGGCACCCTGGCCAAGGTGGCCGCCGCGATCAGCGAAGCCGAAGCCGACATCGCGCATCTGGACATGTCCGACGAGCGCGCCGGCGACACCACCGAGCTGCGCTTCCTGCTGCAGGTCCGTGACCGGCAGCACCTCGCCGACGTGGTCCGCGCGCTGCGGCGCTCGCCGGTCGTCGAGCAGGTGAACCGTATCCGGCCGGAGCGGGACCGCACCGGCTGACCCCGTCGGGGATCCCCGTCGCGGCGGCCGGGGGCCACCCGTCAGCCGGCGTCGCCGGGCGCCGGGTAACGCACCGCCACCACCTCGAGCCGCTGCGGACCGGCCGGCGTCAGGAGCTGCACCTCGTCGCCCTCGCGAGCCTTGAGCAACGCGCGTGCGACCGGCGCGATCCAGCTCACCTCGCCGGCCAGTGCGTCGGCCTCGTCGATGCCCTTGATCGTGACGGTGCGCTCCTCGCCGGCCTCGTTGGCATACGTCACGGTGGCCCCGAAGAACACCTGGTCCCGGCCGTGGTGCGCCGACGGGTCGGCGACCTCGGCGATGTCCAGGCGCTTGGTCAGGAAGCGGATGCGCCGGTCGATCTCCCGCAGTCGCTTCTTGCCGTACAGGTAGTCCCCGTTCTCGGAGCGATCGCCGTTCTTGGCGGCCCACGACACGGTCTCGACCACCTTAGGCCGCTCGACGTCGAGCAGCTGCATCAGTTCGGCGCGCAGCCGGCGATAGCCCGCGGGGGTGATGTAGTTGCGCGTGCCAGCCGGCAAGGGCGGCAGGCCGCCGGCGTCATCGTCGCCGTCCTCGTCGCCCGTCGGCTCCTTGACGAAGGCCTTGTTCATGGCTGCCTCCTGCGTCCGTGGGTCGTGGGTGCGAGCCCGGTGGCGCTTCAGGGCAGGGGGACCGCACCGGCCGTGGCCGCGCGATCCGGCGGCGCCGGGGCTCGGCCGGTCGTGCGTGCCAGCACCGGCACCAGCGCACGACCCGTGTGGCTGGCCGGCTGTCGCACGAGGGCCTCGGGGGTGCCGGCGGCCACGATCCGGCCGCCGCCCGTCGTGCCGCCCTCCGGTCCGAGGTCGATCACCCAGTCGGCCTCGGCGATCAGGTCGAGGTCGTGCTCGATCACCACCACGCTGTGGCCGCCGTCGACCAGTCGATGCAGCACGCGGATCAGCTTGTCGACATCGGCCATGTGCAGGCCGACAGTGGGTTCGTCTAGCAGACAGCGTCGGGCTCGGCTGGCCGAGCGTGAGGTAGCCCAGGCCCACGTCCTGCAGCAGTTGCAGCGGGTGCGCGATCGCGGGCATCGACGCGAAGAAGCCGACCGCCTCGTCCACCTCCATGCGCAGCACGTCGCCGATCGACTTGCCGCGCCAGGTCACCGCCAGCGTCTCGGGATTGAAGCGCTGGCCATGACAGGCGTCGCACGGCACCTTCACGTCGGGCAGGAAGCTCATCTCGATGGTGCGCATGCCCTGGCCCTCGCAACCCGCGCAGCGCCCGTCTCCGGTGTTGAAGGAGAACCGCGCCGGCGCATAGCCCCGCGCCTTGGCCTCGAGCGTCTCGGCGAACAGCTTGCGGATCGCGTCCCAGAAACCGATGTAGGTGGCCGGGCACGAGCGCGGCGTCTTGCCGATCGGGGTCTGGTCGACCTCGAGCACGCGGTCGATCGCCGGCCATCCCTCGATGCGCTCGCAGCCGGTCCAGCCCGGGGGGCCGGCGCGGCGCGCCGCGCTGGTGGCGCGCTGGCCGTTGATGAACTGCAGGTTCGCCAGCAGGACGTCGCGCGCGAGCGTGCTCTTGCCCGAGCCGCTCACCCCGGTCACCGCGACCAGCCGGTGCAGCGGCATCGGCACGTCGACACCGGCCAGGTTGTGCAGCGTCGCGCCGCGCACCTGGAGCCAACCCGGGCCGGCCGCGGCGGCCGCGTCGACCGGTCGCCGTGCTTGCAGCGGATGGACCATCGGCCGTGCGAGCAGCCGTCCGGTGACCGATTCGGGCACCGCCGCCAGATCGGCCACCGTGCCCTGGGCCACCAGCCGGCCGCCGCGCTTGCCGGCGCCGGGGCCGATGTCGATGAGGTGGTCGGCACGGCGGATGGTGTCCTCGTCGTGCTCGACCACGACCAGCGTGTTGCCGCGCGACGAGAGCTTGCCGAGCGCGTCGAGCAGGATGCCGTTGTCGCGCGGGTGCAGGCCGATGGTCGGCTCGTCGAGCACGTAGCACACGCCCTGCAGGTGGCTGCCCAGCTGGGCCGCCAGGCGGATGCGCTGCGCCTCGCCGCCGCTGAGCGTGGGGGCGGCGCGGTCGAGCGTGAGGTAGCCCAGGCCCACGTCCTCCAGGAACTCCAGGCGGCTGCGGATCTCGCTGACCACGTCGCGCGCGATCTGCGCGTCGCGGCCCTCGAGCACCAGGCCCTCGATCCAGCGTCGGCAGTCACCCACCGACCCGCGCGCGACCTCGGCGATCGACCGGCCATCGAAGGTCACGCCGAGCGAAACCGGGTTGAGGCGCGCGCCGTGGCAGTCGGGGCAGGGCTCCCCGCCCACGCCTTCCACCTCGGGCTCCTCGGACGGGAAGCTCTGCTCGCGGCCCCGCGCGTCGTCATCGCGCACCGAATCGTCGAACGCCTTGCGCTGCTCGCGGGTGAGCGCGAGCCCGGTCCCCACGCAGGTCGTGCACCAGCCGTGCTTGCTGTTGTACGAGAACAGGCGCGGGTCGAGCTCGGGGTAACTGGTGCCGCAGACCGGGCAGGCCCGTCGCGTCGAGAACACCTGCACTCGGCCCAGGCCGGCCGAGGGTCGGCCGTCGGCGATCGCGCGCTGCAGCAGGTCGAGCGGTGCCAGCACGTGCATCACGCCCTTGCCGTGGTCGAGCGCCTTGTGCAGGGCCTCGCGCAGCTCGGCCTCGCGCGCCGGGTCGACGACGAGGTCGGCCACCGGCAGCTCGATCGTGTGCTCCTTGAAGCGGTCCAGCCGCGGCCACGGCTGCACCGGCAGGAACTCGCCGTCGACACGAAGGTGCGTGTGGCCTCGGCCCTGGGCCCACTTGGCGAGGTCGGTGTAGACGCCCTTGCGCGCGACCACCAGGGGCGCGAGCAGGCCGATGTGCACGCCGCGGTAGCCCCCGGCGGCCGGGTCGCGCATCAGCTGCGCGGCGATGCTCTCGGCCGACTGCGGCCGCACCGGGGCGCCATCCTTGGCGCAGTGCTGGATACCGAGCTTGACATACAGCAGCCGCAGGAAATGCCAGACCTCGGTGGTGGTGGCCACCGTGCTCTTGCGGCCGCCACGCGAAAGGCGCTGCTCGATCGCGACGGTGGGCGGAATGCCCCAGACCGCGTCGACCTCCGGCCGGCCGGCCGGCTGCACGATGCTGCGCGCATAGGCGTTGAGGCTCTCGAGGTAGCGGCGCTGGCCCTCGTTGAACAGGATGTCGAAGGCCAGCGTGCTCTTGCCCGAGCCCGACACGCCGGTGACCACGTTGAACTTGCCGCGCGGGATCGACACATCGAGCGAGCGCAGGTTGTGCTCGCGGGCGTTGACGATGCGGATCGCGTCGTCCGCCGCGCGCTGCGCGTCGCGCCGGGCCTTGACGAGCGACTGCATCGGCCGGCCTTCCTCGGCCTCGTGCGGGCCGAGCCCGAGCGCGCGCTCGTACTCGGCCAGCGCGCGGCCGGTGTGGCTGCCCGTGTGGCGCTTCAGGTCCTCCGGCGTGCAGGCGGCCACCAGCATGCCGCCGCCCTCGCCGCCCTCGGGCCCGAGGTCGATCACCCAGTCGCAGGCCCGGATCACGTCGAGGTTGTGCTCGATCAGCACGATCGAGTGGCCGGCGTCGAGCAGCTTGCGCAGCGCACGCATCAGCTTGGCGATGTCGTCGAAGTGCAGGCCGGTGGTCGGCTCGTCGAACAGGAACAGCGTGCCCTTCTTCGCGATCGCCTGGCCGCTGGCCGCACCGCCCTTGGCCGCCTCCGCGAGGAAGCCCGCCAGCTTCAGCCGCTGCGCCTCGCCGCCCGACAGCGTGGGCACCGGCTGGCCCAGGCGAACGTACTCGAGGCCGACGTCGACGATCGGCTGCAGCCCGCGGATCACCTCGCGGTCGCCGGCGAACAGCTGCGCGGCCTCGCTCACCGTGAGCTCGAGCACGTCGGCCACCGAGAGGTCGCGGGCCGCGGCGCCCTGACCGCGCGTGATCTTCACCTCGAGGATCTCGGCGCGGAAGCGGCGGCCGTCGCAGTCGGGGCAGCGCAAGTAGACGTCGGACAGGAACTGCATCTCGACGTGCTCGAAGCCCGAGCCGCCGCAGGTCGGGCAGCGGCCGTCGCCGGCGTTGAAGCTGAACATGCCGGCCCCGTAGCTGCGCTCGCGCGCCAGCGGGGCGTCGGCGAACAGCTTGCGGATCTCGTCGAAGGCGCCGACGTAGCTTGCGGGGTTGGAGCGGGCGGTCTTGCCGATCGGGCTCTGGTCGACGAACACCGCGTCGGTCAGCCAGTCGGTGCCCAGCAGGCGGTCATGCGCACCGGGCGTCTCGGTCGCCTTGCCAAAGTGGCGCGCCAGCGCCGGGGCCAGGACGTCCTGCACCAGGGTGCTCTTGCCCGAGCCCGACACGCCGGTCACCCCGACCAGGCGCTGCAGCGGGAACTCGACGGTCAGGCCGCGCAGGTTGTGCTCGCGCGCACCCTCCAGGATGAGGCGCGGCGTGGCGGTGTTGACCGGGCGCTTGAGGCCGCCCCCGACTGACTTGCGCGCCCCGAGGTAGGCGCCGGTCAGCGTGTCCGCCCGGCGGATGTCGTCGGGCGTTCCGTCGAACACGATGCGCCCGCCGCGCTCGCCCGGCCCGGGGCCCATGTCGATCAGGCGGTCGGCGGCCAGCATGACCGCCGGGTCGTGCTCGACCACCACCAGCGTGTTGCCGGCGTCGCGCAGGCGGTGCATGGCCTCGACGATGCGGTTCATGTCGCGCGGGTGCAGGCCGATGGACGGCTCGTCGAGCACGAACAGCGTGTTCACCAGCGACGTGCCCAGCGCCGTGGTCAGGTTGATGCGCTGCACCTCACCGCCCGACAGCGTGCGGCTCTGGCGGTCGAGCGTCAGGTAGCCCAGTCCCACGTCGCCGAGGTACTTCAGGCGCGTGCGGATCTCGTCGAGCAGCAGCTTGAGCGCCTCGTCCAGCAGCGCGCTGGGCAGGGTCAGCCGGTCGAAGAAGCGCGCCAGGCGCTCGATGGGCAGCTGCATCAGGTCGTGCAGCGCGAGGCCGGGCAGCGCCTCGAGCTGCTCGCGCGACCACCCGGCGCCGACCGGCAGGAGGCGCCCGGCCGGATCGAGCACCGCGTCGGCGTCGGCCTTGGAGCCCAGTCGCCACAGCAGGGGCTCGAGCTTGAGGCGCGCGCCGCCGCAGGCGCCGCACGGTGTGTAGCTGCGGTACTTGGACAAGAGCACGCGGATGTGCATCTTGTAGGCCTTGCTCTCGAGGTACTCGAAGAAGCGGCGGATGCCATACCACTGCTTGTTCCACTGGCCGGTCCAGTTCGGCGAGCCGTCGATCACCCAGCGGCGCTGCGCCTCGGTGAGCTGCGCCCAGGCGGTGTCGCGCGGGATGCCGGCGTCGCCGGCATGGCGCATCAGGTCGTCCTGGCACTCGGCCCAGGCTGGGGTCTGCAAGGGCTTGATCGCGCCGTTGCGCAGCGTCTTGCGCGCATCCGGAATCACGAGGCCCAAGTCGACCCCGATCACGCGGCCGAAGCCGCGGCAGGTCTCGCAGGCACCCACCGGCGAGTTGAAGCTGAACATCGCCGGCTGCGGCTCGGCGTAGCGCAGGTCGCTC
>JALOSQ010000209.1 GCA_025458335.1 Ideonella sp. | reverse complement strand
GGTCACCACCGCATCGGACTCGGCCATGGCGCGCGCCAGCACGGCCTCGAGAGCGGACGGATCGTCGCGCGCGAGCCCGAGGTCGATCACCTCGAAGCCGAGGCGCTCGATGGCGCCGGCCAGGCTGAACCGGTTGCTGTCGTAGATGCCGCCCGGCGAAAGCGGCTGGCCTGGGCTCGTGACCTCGTCGCCGGTCGAGAACAGCGCGACGCGCAGCCGTCGGCGGACCGCCAGGGTCTCGACGCCGAGCGAGGCGGCCAGCCCGAGGTCGGCCGGGCGCAGGACCCGGCCCGCCCGCAGTGCGGGCTGGCCGCGGGCGAGGTCCTCGCCTGCCCGGCGCCGGTTCTCGCCGCGCGCGACGGTGCCCGGCGGGATCGTGACGGCGGCGGCTGCCAGCGTGGCGAGCTCCTGGGGCACGACCGTGTCCAGGCCGGAAGGCATGACGGCCCCCGTCATGATCCGAACGCACTCGCCGGGGCCGACGCGGCCGTCGAATGGCCGACCTGCGTAGGCGGTGCCCACGACGCGCAACGCCAGACCATGCGCCGGCGCGATCGCGGTGCCGTCGAAGGCGAACCCGTCCATTGCGGAGTTGTCGTGAGGCGGCACGTCGATCGGCGAGACGAGGTCGTGCGCCAGCACCCGCTGCAGGCCGGCGCGCAACGACACCGTTTCGACGTCGAGCGTGCACGGGGCAAGCGCGGCGCGGATCGCCTCGCGTGCCTCGGCGACGCTCAGCTGGCGGTCGCCCTGCATCAGGGGGGAAGGGCCGAGGGACTCGCTCATGCCCACGATGATGACGCGGACCGCGCTGCGGCGACCCAGGGCAACCCGGCATGCCGCCCGGCGCGCGGCTTGCGCAGAATCGCGGGGCCCGTGGGAGCCCGCGACGAACGGCCGGGCGGAGTCCCCCTTGAACACTTTCTCAGACGCCGTCTCGCTTGCGGTATCGCTGCTGGTGAGTGCCGACGCCCGGCTCCTGCACATCGTCGCGCTGTCGCTGCAGGTGAGCGCGACTGCGTGCCTGCTCGGCGCCGTGGCCGGGCTGGCGTTCGGGGCCTGGCTCGCCGTTGCGCGCTTTCCCGGCCACCGCGTGGTCGTGTGGGGCCTCAACACGCTGCTGGCCCTGCCGTCGGTGGTGGTTGGGCTCACCGTGTACCTGCTGCTGTCGCGGGCGGGTCCGTTGGGGTCCTGGGGCCTGCTGTTCACCCCGACCGCGATGGTCATCGCCCAGAGCCTGCTCGTGGTGCCCCTGATCGCGGCGCTGACGCGCCGTCTGGTGCTCGATGCCCTCGAGGAGGGCGGCGACCAGCTGCGTTCGCTCGGCGCCGGCCCCTTCACCTGCTCACTGCTGATGCTGCTGCACCAGCGGCTGGCCGTTCTCGTGGTGCTGCTCACCGCGTTCGGCCGGGCGATCTCGGAAGTCGGGGCCGTGATGATCGTCGGCGGCAACATCGACGGCGTGACCCGCGTGATGACGACGGCCATCGCGCTGGAAACCAGCAAGGGCGACCTCGCGCTGGCATTGGGGCTGGGCATCGTGCTGCTGGCGGTGGTCGGGCTGGTCAACCTTGCGATCGGTGCGGTCCAGCCGCGGCGCGCGTCGGCGCCGGCAGCTTCCGGCGTTCCGGCATGACGTCCACCAGCGCGCCGCTGGTCACGCTGCACGACGCCGACGTGCGGCTGGGCGGCCACGTCGCGTTGCGCGGCGTCTCGCTCGAGTTACGGCGCGGCGATCGGCTGGTGCTCGTGGGCGCGAACGGGTCCGGCAAGACCACGTTGCTGCGCCTGCTGCACGGACTGCTGGCGCCCAGCCGCGGCCGGCGCGACGAGCATGCGTTGCACCCCGAGTCGAGGCCCTGGGTCAAGGCGATGCTTTTCCAGCGGCCCTTCCTGCTCGACATGTCGGTCCGCTGGAACGTGCAGCTCGGCCTGTGGCTGCGCCGGGTGCCCGCACCGCAGCGCGAGCAACGGGTGCGCGACGCTCTCGAGCGCGTCGGCCTCGCGGTCCAGGCGCGGCGGCGTGCCCGCGAGCTCTCCGGCGGCCAGCAGCAGCGCCTCGCCCTCGCGCGAGCGTGGGCGCTGCAGCCCGACGTGCTGTTCCTCGACGAGCCGACCGCCAACCTCGACCCGGGTGCCAAGCGCGAGATCGAGGCGCTGATCCATGACCTGGCCGGCGATGCGGTCACGGTGGTCATGAGCACCCACAATCTCGGGCAGGCCAAGCGCCTGGCGACCCGAGTGGCCTGCCTGGATGCCGGCCGGCTGGTCGTCGAGCGTCCGGTCGACCGGTTCTTCGACGACCCCGATCTGCCGCCCGAAGCGGTGCAGTTCCTGAAGGGAGAGCTTCCGTGGCCATGACCTCGTCTTCCATCGAGGGCCGCCGCCTCGTGCCCACTTGGCGGTACTGGCTCGCCGCCGTGGCGCTTGCGCTGGCCGCATTGGCGCCCGCCACGGCGCAGCCGCGCTTCATCACGATGGCCTCGACCACCTCGACCGAGCAGTCGGGCCTGTTCGGCCACCTGCTGCCTCGATTCCGCGAGGCTACCGGGATCGAGGTGCGCGTTGTCGCGGTCGGGACCGGCCAGGCCCTGGACATCGGCCGGCGGGGCGACGCCGACCTGGTGTTCGTGCATGACACCGCCGCGGAGGAGAGATTCGTGGCCGAAGGCTTCGCGGCGGCCCGCCGGGACGTGATGTACAACGACTTCGTCCTGATCGGTCCGCGCGGCGACCCCGCCGGCACGCGCGGCGCCGACATCGCGGCTGCGTTGCGGCGCTTGTCGACGCATCCAGCGCCGTTCGTGTCGCGCGGCGACCGCAGCGGCACCCATGCGGCCGAGCTGCGCATGTGGGCCGTCGCCGGGGTGGACCTCGCCGCATCGCGCCCGGCCGGTTATCGCGAGTGCGGCTGCGGCATGGGGCCCGCGCTGAACATGGCCAGCGCGACCGGGGCCTATGTGCTCGCCGACCGCGGGACCTGGCTGTCGTTTCGCAACCGGGGCGAGCTGGCCGTCCTGGTCGAGGGCGACCGCCGGCTGTTCAACCCGTACGGTGTGATGGTGGTGAGTCGGGCGCGCCACCCGCACGTCAAGGCCGAGCTCGCGCAGCAGTTCGCCGACTGGGTGGTGTCGCCAGCCGGCCAGCAGGCGATCGCCGACTACCGCATCGGCGGCGAGCCGCTGTTCTTCCCGAGCGCGCGCTGACAGCGACCCGCGGCCGCATCACCGGGTCGCGCGGCCGCGAGGATCCTTCGACATGGACGATGACCAGCTCCTGCGCTACTCGCGCCACATCCTGCTCGAGGAACTCGGCATCGACGGGCAGCAGCGTCTGCTCGACGCCCGCGCGCTGGTGATCGGCGCCGGCGGACTCGGCTCGCCGGTGGCGCTGTACCTGGGGACGGCCGGCGTCGGAAGCATGACGATCGTCGACCACGACACGGTCGACGTGACCAACCTGCAGCGCCAGATCGCGCACCGCCTGTCGCGCGTCGGTCAGCCGAAGGCGGACTCGGCGCGCCACACGATCGCCGAGATCAATCCCGACGTGCAGGTCGAGGCAGTGGTCCGTCGGGCCGACGAGGCCCTGCTCGACGAGCTCGTGCCCCGGGCCGACGTGGTGCTGGATTGCAGCGACAACTTCCGCACCCGCCACGCAGTGAACGCGGCCTGCGTGAGGCATCGCCGCCCGCTGGTGTCGGGCGCGGCGATCCGGTTCGAGGGGCAGGTGTCGGTCTTCGATCCGCGCCACGAGGGCGCGCCGTGCTATGCCTGCCTCTTCCCCCCTGGCGAGGCCTTCGAGGAGGTCGTCTGCGCGACCATGGGGGTGTTTGCGCCCCTGGTCGGGATCATCGGCGCGGTGCAGGCGGCGGAGGCCCTGAAGCTGATCGCGGGCATCGGCGAATCGCTGGCGGGTCGCCTGCTGATGCTCGATGCCCGCGGGATGCGCTGGGACGAGGTGCGGATGACGCGGCATCCGCACTGTCCGGTGTGTGGCGCAGGTCGCTGACAGCCTGCGCCCGTCGCGCTCACTGTCGCGCTTCGGCCGGCTTGCGCTCGCTGGCCTTGGCGGTGGTGCGCGGGGCGACGGCGTCACCCGCGGTGTAGGCCGTGCCGTTGACCGTCAGACCGTTGCCAGACAGGCGGGCGGCGTTGCCCGGGCCGATGCCGGAGACGCGCGTCTTGAAGTCCGACCAGTCCTTGAACGCGCCGGTCTTGCGTTGGTCGAGGATCTTGGTCGACAGCGCGGGGCCGATGCCCTTGACCGACTCGAGCTGGGCCTGATCGGCCTTGTTGACGTCGACGGCGGCCATCGCGGCGACGGCGAACAGCGACAGGGACAGGGCGACGAGGGACTTGAACATGATGAGCTCCTTCCAGTGGGCTGGGTTGACGATTCGCGAGGCGGCAGTCGCTTGATCTGCTGTCTTCGCGCACCGCAGTGATTGCGGCTGGAAGGAATTCTGCGAACCGGGCCTCCGCGGCGCGTCCCCTCGAGGGGCGTTCGTGCGCACACCCCGACGGTCCACCCCCGATCGGGTGAAGCCCAGGCCCGGGCCCGCGGGCCGGCCTCAGCCGGGCTGGGCTGCGAGCCAGCGCACGTACTGCTCAACCCC
>JALOSQ010000208.1 GCA_025458335.1 Ideonella sp. | reverse complement strand
GAGGCGGCGGGCTCGGTGACGATGGAGTTCCCCGATCTGCTCGGGCTGGTCGCGGCGGCGCGGCGCCACGGCGTGACCACCGCGATCGACAACACCTGGGGCGCGGGCATCGCCTTCGATGCCTTCGCGCTCGGCATCGACCTCTCGATGCACGCACTCACCAAGTTTCCTTCGGGCGGCGGTGACGTGCTGATGGGCTCGGTCACCACGCGTGACGACGCGCTGCACGAGCAGATCAAGCTCACCCACATGCGCCTGGGCCTGGGCGTGGGCGCCAACGATGCCGAGCTGGTGCTGCGCTCGCTGTCGAGCATGGCGCTGCGCTACCGCGCGAGCGATGCCACCGCCCGTGCGCTCGCCACCTGGCTGGCCGGTCGGCCCGAGGTAGCGCGCGTGCTGCACCCGGCGCTGCCGGGCTCGCCGGGCCACGAGCACTGGGCGGCCGTGAGCGCCGACGCGGCGGGGCTGTTCTCGATCGTCTTCCACCCTCGCTACACGGCCGCGCAGGTGGACGCGTTCGTCGATGCGCTGCGTTGCTTCCGCATCGGCTACTCGTGGGCGGGGCCGATGAGCCTGGCCGTGCCCTACGACCTGGCGGCGATGCGCCAGCCGGTGCCCTACGCCGGCACGCTGGTGCGCCTGTCGATCGGGCTGGAGCGGCTGGAGGACCTGCGCGCCGACCTGGAGCAGGCGCTGCGCGCGTTGCCGGCGGCGACATGAGCGCCGGGGCGTCGGCGCCGTCCGAGGCCGTCCCGGGGATCGACGCCACCGCGCCCGTCACGGTCCGCGCCTCGGCGCGGCTGCTGCACGTCGACGCCCTCAAGGCGGTCGCCTCGCAGCTGATCGTGCTGCACCACCTGGCCTTCTACGGGCCGATGAGCGACGCGGCCGCGCGCTGGCTGCCCGGTGTGTTCGAAGCGTTGTCGGAGTACGGGCGCTGGGCGGTGCAGGTGTTCCTGGTGGTCGGCGGTTACCTCGCGGCGCGCAGCCTCGCGCCGGCGGGCCGCTGGGCCACCCCGTCGCACCCGCTGCGCCTGGTCGCCGACCGCTACCTGCGCCTCGTGTTGCCGCTCGCCGCCACGCTGGTGCTGGCACTGGCCGGCTCGGCGCTGGCGCGGGCGTGGATGGACCATCCGTCGGTCCCGGCGGCGCCGAGCCTGGCTCAGGTGGCGACCCACCTGCTGCTGCTGCAGGACGTGGTGGGCCAGGATGCGCTGAGCGCCGGCGTCTGGTACGTCGCGATCGACTTGCAGCTGTTCGCGCTGCTGGTCGCCGTGCTGTGGGGGGTGCACCGCCTCGCGCCACGCGCCTCGGCCGCCCCCGCGCTGCCGTGGGTCGTGCTGGCCGGCATCGCGATCTCGGCCTTCGGCTTCAACCGCCAGCCCGAGCTCGACATGTGGGGCGTGTACTTTCTCGCGGCATACGGGCTCGGCGTGCTGGCAGCGTGGTGGCCGTCGGCGGGCCCGATGCGGTGGGCCTGGGGTCTGGCGGCGGTGGCGACCGTCGCAGCGGCCCTGGCGCTCGACTGGCGGCCGCGCCTGGCGGTGGCCGTCGTCACGGCCGTGTGGCTGGTGCTGCCGTGGCGCCGCTGGCTCGCCGAGGCGCGCGAGGCGCTCGGTCAGTTGCAGCCGACGGTGGCGTGGCTCGGCCGCATCAGCTACTCGGTGTTCCTGGTGCACTTCCCGGTGTGCCTGGTGGTGAACGCGGCGTTCGACCGATTCGTGGCCGACCACCCCGGCTGGCAAGGGGCAGGCGTGCTGCTCGCCTGGGCCGCCAGCGTGGCGGCGGGAGCGCTTTTCTACCGATGGGTGGAGGCACCGGCCATGCGCTGGGTCTCGGGTCGTGCGCGGGGGGTGCGCTGCGCGCAGGCCGAAACGGCCTGACAAGCCGCTGGCGGCGCGGCGCGGGGTGCCTTAGTTCTTGGGCGCCGACGACACCTTGGTTCGCATCAGCCGGCCCTTCTCGCGCTCCCAGTCGCGCTTCTTCTCGGTCTCGCGCTTGTCGTGCTGCGCCTTGCCCTTGGCCAGCGCGATCTCGACCTTCACCCGGCCACCCTTGTAGTGCAGGTCGAGCGGCACGAGCGTGAAGCCGCGCTGCTCGACCTTGCCGATGAGGCGGCGGATCTCGTCCTTCTTCATCAGCAGCTTCTTGGTGCGGTCGGCCTCGGGCCGCACGTGGGTCGAGGCGCTGCGCAGCGCGTTGATGCGGCAGCCGATGAGGAACAGCTCGCCGTCGCGGATCAGCACGTAGCCGTCGGTCAGCTGCACCTGACCCTCGCGGATGGCCTTGATCTCCCAGCCCTCGAGCACGATGCCGGCCTCGAAGCGCTCCTCGATGTGATAGTCGAATCGTGCTCGCCGGTTCTCCGCAATGGGCATGGACGTTGCTCTCGGCGAGAGGCTCGCCTGCCTAGAATCGATCGATTCTATGAAGCAGGTGAAGAAGTCGGTCCTCATCTGGTACTCGCCGGCCGAGATGTACGAGCTCGTGACCGGCGTTCACGAGTACCCGCGGTTCCTGCCCTGGTGCGAGCGCGCCGAGGTGATCGAGCAGCACGCAGGCGGCATGACGGCGCGCCTGCACCTGGCCTATGCCGGCGTGCGGCACGCGTTCACCACGCGCAACGTGCACGAGCCGGGTCGGCAGGTGGTGGTCGAACTGGTCGACGGGCCGTTCTCGGTGCTCGACGGCACCTGGCTCTTCCGCCCCATCGCCATGCCGTCCGGCGAGGCCCAGCCGGCCTGCCGGATCGAGTTCGACCTGCGCTATGCCTTCAGCAGCAAGGCGCTCGAGGCGGTGGTGAGCCCGGTGTTCGACCGGGTGGCCAACACGTTCGTCGATTCGTTCGTCAAGCGGGCCGAGCAGGTCTACGGCGCACGATGAACCCGGCCCCGGCCGACGACGGTGCGATCGGGGTCGAGGTCGCGTACGCGCCGGCGCCGCGGCAGGTCGACCTGGTCAGGCTGCGCGTCAGCCCCGGCACACCATTGCGCGAAGCCGTGGCGGCGAGCGGGCTCGCAGCTCGCCACCCGGCGGTGGCGCAGTGGCTCGAGGCGCCGCCGCGATCAGGGCTGACGGTGGCCGTGTGGGGCCGACGGGCGGATCCGGGGCAGCCGCTGCGCGAGCGCGACCGGATCGAGCTGCTGCGGCCGCTGACGGTCGATCCGAAAGAGGCGCGGCGCCAGCGCTATCGGCGCACGGTCAGCGGCAGTCCGAGCCGATGATCGCGCGGGCGCGCGCAGCTTCGTCGGCGCGCATCTTGTCGTCGAACACGACGCGCTCGCCCTTCTCGTCGACCTTGGCGAGCCGCACGCCGTCCTCGATCGCCCGCAGGTGGGCGCGGGCGCGGTTGCAGTTGTCGGCCTTGGCCGCGGCGATGCGCTCTTCCTCGGCCTTGCGCTTGGCGGCCTCGGCGTCCTGCTCGGCCTTCTTGCGGGCTTCTTCCTCGCGGTCGGCCTTCTGCTTGCGGGCCTCGAGGTCGGGGTCGACGCCGGCGATCACCGGGGCGGCGGCCGGAGCCGCGGCCGCCGGGGCAGGGGCGGGCGCCCGCGCCGGGCTGCCCGGGCGCTGGAGGATGTCGCGCTCAGCCACCGAGGAGGGCGGCGGGCGGTCGCTGACGGTGATGCGGCCACCGGCGTCGCGCCACTTCCACTGCTGGGCCGTTGCAGGGGCTGCCAATACAGCGAACAACGTGGCCGCGATGCAGAGTGAACGGGCGTCGTGCATGGGGAGACGGACCGGGTAAGGATTCCCAAACGAGTTTAGTGGCCCCCCCAGCGCTGTGCACGTGAAGTCGCAACCGGCGGTGACAAAACCAGCCGATGCGAGGCGGGGGCGGCCGTGGTCGCGTGCGTCCGGACGAGCGGGCGCCGGGCAGGGGCCGACCGGGGACCCGCCGGGGGCCCCTTCCTATAATCTGGCTTTGCGTCCGGAGCCGTCCCATGCGCCTTCTCGGCAAAGCGCTCACGTTCGACGACGTGCTGCTCGTGCCCGCGTTCTCGCAGATCCTGCCGCGGGACACCCGGCTCTCGACGCGGCTGTCGCGCAACATCGAGCTGAACCTGCCGCTGGTCTCGGCGGCGATGGACACGGTCACCGAGGCACGCCTGGCGATCGCCATCGCCCAGGAAGGCGGCATCGGCATCATCCACAAGAACCTCACGCCTCGGCAGCAGGCCGCCGAGGTCGCGCGCGTCAAGCGCTACGAGTCGGGCGTGCTGCGCGACCCGATCACGATCAACCCGCAGACCACCGTGCGCCAGGTGCGCGAACTGTCGCAGCAGCACGGCGTGTCGGGCTTTCCGGTTCTCGAGGGCACGAGGGTGGTGGGCATCGTCACCAACCGCGACATCCGCTTCGAGACGCGGATGGACATCCCCGTGCGCGACATCATGACCCCGCAGGAGCGGCTGGTCACCGTGCGCGAGGGCGCCACGCTCGACGAGGGCAAGGCGCTGATGCACAAGCACCGCCTGGAGCGGGTGCTGGTCGTCAACGACGCGTTCGAGCTGCGCGGGCTGATGACCGTCAAGGACATCACCAAGCAGACCGACTTCCCCAATGCCGCGCGCGACGCGCAGGGCAAATTGCGCGTGGGCGCGGCCGTGGGCGTGGGAGAGGGCACGGAGGAGCGCGT
>JALOSQ010000207.1 GCA_025458335.1 Ideonella sp. | reverse complement strand
TCAGGCTGTTGTTGAAGCGCAGCGAAAACTCGATGTCGAGCTGCGAGATGTCGCCCCGCAGCTTGTTGACGGACGGGTTGGCCGCAGTGCGGTCCTTCATGCCGCCGCTGGTCGAGCCGGCTGGCGCGTTGATGATGCCGATGGACGACCGGATTCCGCCGCCATTCTTGAACGACAGGGTGGCCGTGCCGTCCACCGCTTGCGCCGCAGCGAGGTTCGCGTCGGCCGTCAGGCTGCCCAGGTTGGTCTCCTGGTTGCGCACCAGCGTGCGGTCACCTTCCAGGTACACCGACGCGGCGCCGGCGACGTTGCCGTCCTTGCTCGCGATCACGGCCTGGATCTTGTCGGCGATGGCCGCGACCGCCGGCATCGCATCCGCCGGCGTCAGGCCGGCGCGCTGCAAGCCGTTGGCATCGCTGGCCCACGCGCCGTTCCTCGCCGGGTCGAGCCGTCCGGGGATCACGACGCCATTGGCGTCGAACGGCACGATGAGGCGTCCGAGATACTTGTAGTCCGAATCGACGTTCACCAGCAGCACGGGCTCGCCCTTGGCCGACGCGTACAGCTGCGGGTAGGTGCCGCGCCGGGTGTCGCCCGGGCGGATGTAGTCGTTGTCGTCGTACAGGCCCGAGTTGGAGCCGCCGGCCACGATCACGTCGACGTCGCGCAGCTTCGGGGCGAGCTCCTGCTCGACACGCAGCTGTTGCATGTGGGCCAGCAGCACGATCTTGTCGACCCCGCGGGCGACCAGTGCGTCGACGGACGGCTGGATCTCGGCGGCCAGCGCGTCGAGGCTCGCCGCATCGGCGCCCGTCGGGCGAACGGTGACGCCCCCGACGGTCGTGATGGTGGGCAGCGTGGGCGTCGTGGCGCCGACCAGGCCGATCGTCTGGCCGCCGATCGACACCACGGTGTACCGGGCGATCTTGCCGCGCAGCGCGCCGGCCGTGACACCGTCGTTCGAGGCCGCGGCGATGGCCGTCAGGTTCGGATCACCCGAGAAGTCCAGGTTGGCTGAGAGGTACGGGAACTGCGCCCCGACCCAGGCGCCGCTGGTCCGGACGATGTCGGCAATCGTGCGTGGGCCCAGGTCGAACTCGTGATTGCCCAGGGCGGAGGCCTGCAGGCCCATCGCGTTGAGGATCGCGATGTCGCCACGGCCGGCGCTGGGGGCCCCGAGCTCGGGCCGCAGGCTGGCGTCGTCCGCTGCGTTGAAGAACGGCCCCGGGATGTAGTTGTCGCCGGACGAGACGAACACGGTCCGGTCCGGCATCTCGGAGCGGAACTTCTGCACCAGTGCCGACAGGCCCTTCGAGTTGGTCACGAGGTCGCCGCCGCTGTCCATGTCGGACACATGCAGCAGCTGCATCTCGAAGGCGGCGGCGGGGGGGTCGGACCCATTGCCGCCGCAGGCAGTGAGCAGCACCAGGGCAGCGCTCGCCAGCAGCAGGCGCGGACGGATCGAAAGCGGCATCGGGCGTTCTCCTCGCAAAGCCTGCGAACCTAGGGCACGGCTGTGGCAATGCGATGACGGACCCGCCGGGCCCGCGCGCGGGCTAAGCTTGCCGAGTCCGAGCCACCCACGGGCCAGCGCTGCCCGCACTCCCATGCCCCTGCACGACCCCGCCCACGCCTTCGTCCCGTACCCCGACGCCCCCGTCCCGCACGCGCCGACCGGCCCGCTCGCTGGCCTGAGCTTCGGCGTGAAGGACCTCTTCGACGTCGCCGGCTATCCCACCTCGGGCGGCAACCCGCTGCTGCTGGCGATGTCGGGGCTCAAGACCCGTACCGCGCCGACCGTGCAGCGCCTGCTCGACGCGGGTGCCCGCATAGCCGGCAAGACCGTCACCGACGAACTCGCGTTCTCGATGAACGGGCAGAACGCGCACTTCGGGTCGCCGATCAACGGGGCGGCGCCCGACCGCATTGCCGGCGGCTCGTCGTCGGGGTCGGCCGCGGCCGTGTCGAATCGCCTGTGCGACTTCGCGCTCGGTACCGACACCGGCGGCTCGGTACGCGCGCCCGCGAGCCACTGCGGTCTGGTCGGGCTGCGGCCGACGCATGGCCGCGTGAGCCTCGAAGGCGCCCTCGATCTGTCGCCGAGCTTCGACACCTGCGGCTGGTTCACGCACGACGTGGCGACCTTCGCGCGGGTGGCCGACGTGCTGCTCGGGGCCGATGCCACGACACTCGCCAAGCCTCGCTTGCTGTGGCCCACCGACCTGTGGGCGCTGGCCGTGACCGAGGCTGAGCCTTCGCTGCGCGAGGCGGCCGCGCGCGTGCAGGCGGTGTTCGGCGGTGCCGCTGAATGCGAGGTTGTGCTCGAGTCGTTCGACGCGATGTACTGGCACTTCCGCCACATCCAGGGCCGGGAGGCGTGGATGGTGGACGGACCGTTCATCGAGCGACATGCGCCGCCCCTGGGCCCCGGCGTGGCCGAGCGCTTCGCGTGGTCGAAGGGCGTGACCGACGAGCAGGTGAGCGCCGCCTGGGCCTTCCGGCGGCGCTTCACCGAGCGGCTGCGCGAACGGCTCGGCGCCGACGGCGTGATGGTGCTGCCCACCATGCCCGACATCGCGCCGCTGCGCAGCAGCCCCGAGTCGGCGCTGGAGGACTATCGCAACCGGGCGATCCGCCTGCTGTGCGTCTCGGGCCTGTCGGGGTTCCCGCAGATCAGCCTCCCGCTGGCCGGCCGTGCCGGTGCGCCGCTGGGCCTGTCGCTGCTCGGGCCGCCGGGATCCGACCGATCGCTGGTGGCGCTGGCCGAGCGCATGGCGGCCGGCTGACCCGCGCTCGACGGCGGGTGCCTCATGCGGCGGCCCGGTGCCGCGCGGGCGCCGCGACGCCGGCGCGCGCCGGGCGCTCGACGCCGGTGAACGCGAAGTCCACCTCCGGTGCCAGCCCGCTGACGATGCGCGCGATGCTGCGGCCCGAGCCGCAGGCATGCGTCCACCCGAGCGTGCCGTGGCCCGTGTTGAGGAAGAGGTTCGGCAGCTTCGAGCGGCCGATGATCGGCACGTTGCTCGGCGTGGCCGGGCGCAGGCCCGTCCAGAACTGCGCCTGCGCGGTGTCGCCGGCCCCCGGGAACAGCTGCTCCACCCGGCGCACGATCGCCTCGCAGCGCACGCGGTTCAGGTCGCGGTCGTAGCCGTTCAGCTCGGCCGTGCCGGCGATGCGCAGGCGGTCGCCGAGCCGCGAGAACACCAGCTTGTACTCGTCATCGGTCAGCGAGACTTGGTGCGCCATCGAGGCGTCCTTGACCGGCATCGTCACCGAGTAGCCCTTGGCCGGGTAGATCGGCAGCCGGATGCCGAGCGGCTGCGCCAGCAACGGCGACAGGCTGCCCATGGCGAGCACGTAGGCGTCGGCCCGCAGGCGCTGGAAGCGGCCCTCCCGGTCGGTCGCCTCGACGTGGTCGATCGCGCCGCCGGCCTCGCGCAGCGCGGTGACGGTGTGGCTCATCAGGAAGCGCACGCCGTCCTGCTCGCAGCGCTTCACGAGCTCGCGCGCGAAGCGGTTGGCATCGCCCGACTCGTCCTCGGCCGTGTAGGTGGCGCCGGCCAGCTGCGGGCGGATGTGCCGCAGCGCGGGCTCCAGGCGCACCGCCTCGTCGGCCGAGATCACGCGCCGGTCGCAGCCGAGCTCGCGCATCTGCGCGGCCGGCTTCTCGGCGCCCGCAAATTCCTTCTCGCTGGTGTAGAAGTGCAGGATGCCCTGTGTGCGCTCGTCGTAGGCGATGCCCCGGTCGCGGCGCAGCTGCTGCAGCACCTCGCGGCTGTAGGTGCCCAGGCGCACGATCTGCTCGATGTTGTGGCGCGTGCGTGCCGGTGTGCACTCACGCAGGAACTGCAGGCCCCACAGCCACTGGCGCAGGTCGGCCCGCAGGCGGAACAGCAGCGGCGCGTCCTCCTGCCCGAGCCACTGCAGCACCTTGAGCGGCGCGCTCGGGTTGGCCCACGGCTCGGCGTGGCTGACCGAGATCTGCCCGCCGTTGGCGAAGCTGGTCTCGGCCGCCGGCGTGGCCTGGCGGTCGACGACGGTGACGTCGTGGCCCTGCTGGCGCAGGAAGTAGGCGGAGGTGACGCCGAGCAGGCCGGCGCCGAGGACGATCACGTGCATGGAAAGCTCCCAGGTCAAGGGGCCACCGCGGCGCCTCTGGCGCTTCGGTGGTGTGCCGCTCCCCCTGTCCTTGGGCCTGAGAGATTCAACCGGTGGCGGATGCCAGCGGCCTTGCTCCTTCGGCGCTTGCGGCCCGTGGGCCGGAAGACTCTCCAGACGGCGATCGTGGGTGGCAGTACGGGACCTGAGCGTTCATGGGAGATTGCGCCTTCGGTGGCTGCCCGGCTTGCGCCGCGCAGCACTCTCCTGCCGGGGTGAAGTCTAGTCGGGTTCGGTCGACGGGCTCCGCAACAGGGTGCTCAGGCCGCGAGCGTGGCGACGGGCCGGGCCTCGCGGGCGAGGAAGCGCTCGGCCAGGCGCACCCAGTAGGCCGCGCCGACCGCGATGTTGTCGTCGTTGAAGTCGTAGCCGGGGTGGTGGACCATGCACGGGCTCGTGCCTCGCGTGCCGTCGCCGTTGCCGATCAACAGGTAGCTGCCGGGCACGCGCTCGAGCATGAAGGCGAAGTCCTCGCTGCCGGTCAGCGCCTCGCCGTGCGGCGTGACCCGGTCCGGCCCGACGAGTTC
>JALOSQ010000206.1 GCA_025458335.1 Ideonella sp. | reverse complement strand
CCCCGGGGGGTGGATCTACCTCGAGGCCGGCGAGCGGTTCGATCCGGCGCTCGGTGAGGCCGACGGCCTGCTCCTCGATCGCCACCTGCAGGCCGGCGCGGTGCATGCGCACCTGTGGCAGCGGTCTTCGCCGATGCCAGGGCCGACGGCCGCCTGAGCGCGAGCGGGCTGGCCTACACTCGCGCCGCCTGCGCGGTTCACCGCGCGCCCGCCCGCGCACCCGGCGGCCCCCGACGGCCGTCCTCCGACCGGGAGTCGCCCCGTGAAAGCCCAGAAGCACCTGACCGCGGTCTATCCCGGCACCTTCGACCCGATGACGCTCGGGCACGAGGACCTGATGCGCCGTGCCAGCCGCCTGTTCGACCGCCTCGTGCTCGCGGTGGCCGCCGGCCATCACAAGCGCACGATGTTCACCATCGCCGAGCGGCTCGAGATCGCGCAGGAGGCGGCGGCCAGCTACGGCAACGTCGAGGTGATGGCCTTTCGCGGCCTGCTGCGCGACGTGGTCGTCGGTGTCGGCGGTGGGGTGGTCGTGCGCGGTCTGCGGGCGGTGAGCGATTTCGAGTACGAGTTCCAGATGGCCGGCATGAACCGGCAGCTCATGCCCGATGTCGAAACGGTCTTCCTGACGCCCAGCGACCAGTACCAGTTCGTCTCGGGTACCTTCGTGCGCGAGATCGCGTCGCTTGGTGGCGACGTGTCGAAGTTCGTGTCCCCTCGCGTGCTCGAGCGCCTGCGCGGCCGAGTGCGGCCGCCCGCCGAGGACTGACCGCGCCGACGACGGAGGCCCCATGGCGCTGATGATCACCGACGAGTGCATCAACTGCGACGTCTGCGAGCCCGAGTGCCCCAACCAGGCGATCTCGATGGGCGCGGAGTACTACGTGATCGACCCGGGCCGATGCACCGAATGCGTGGGCCACTTCGACGAGCCCCAGTGCGTGCAGGTGTGCCCGGTAGCCTGCATCCCGTTGAACCCCGAGCACGTGGAAAGCCGCGAGCAGCTGCTGGCCAAGTTCGAGCGCCTGCAGGGCTCGGCGCCTGCACCGGCGGCGGGGTCGGCCCACGGCGCACCGGCCGACGCGTCGTCCTGAGCCGCCGCTGGCCCCCGGCTCAGGCGGGCGTGCCGGGTTCGCCTCGGCCGCCTTCGGGTTCGGACGGCCTGGCATCCGGCGCGGCCGCGGCCCGGCCATCGGGCGGCGCATCGCGGGGGGCGTCCGCCGGACGCCGTGGCGGCTTTGGACGCGGCGGCTTGGCGTGCAGTTTCATCACCGCCCGGTCCATCGCGCCGGCCAGCAGCAGGTCCAGCGCCTGCAGTGACGTGTCGATCGCCTGCACGATCAGGTCGCGCTCGGCCGCGGGCGGTTTGCGCAGCACGTAGTTGGCGACCTCGGCACGGTCGCCGGGATGCCCGATGCCCAGGCGCAGGCGCCAGAAGTCGTCGGCCCCGAGCTGCGCGCGGATGTCCTTCAGGCCGTTGTGCCCGGCCACGCCGCCGCCTTGCTTGAGCTTGAGCTGTCCGGGGAGCAGGTCGAGCTCGTCGTGGACCACCAGGATCTCGTGCGGCGCGATCTTGTAGAAGCGCGCCAGCGACGCCACCGCCTTGCCAGACAGGTTCATGAAGGTGAGCGGCTCGAGCAGCCAGACGGGGCCGTCCAGCCCGGGGCCCGGGTGGTTCACGCGCGCCAGCAGCCCGTGGTGGTGCCGGTCGGCCGCGAGCGTCGCGCGCAGCCGGCTCGCAGCACCGTCGACCCACCAGAAGCCGGCGTTGTGGCGGGTGTCTTCGTAGGCGGGCCCGGGGTTGCCCAGGCCCACGATGAGTCGGATCATGGTCGTCGGTCCTCGGCCGCGATGATGCGTCCGTGCGGGGCGGCCCGCCCAGAAAAAAGCCCCGCCGCAGCGGGGCTCGGTCCGGCGGCGCGGCGGGGCGGGGCCCGCCGGCGCGGCCTCACTTCTTGTTCTGCTTCTCGTCCTTCTTGGCGGCCTTCTTGGCCGGCGCCGCCTTGACGGCGGGCGCCGCCGCAGGCGCGACCTCTTCCTCGGCGGCCTGCTCGACCACCGAGGCGATCACCGGGTTCTTCTTGCCGTGCGTGACGACCTTGATGTTGTCGCCGAGCTTGAGGTCGTTGACGTGCAGCGACTGGCCCTTGGTCATCTGGCTAAGGTCGACCGTGAGGAACTCGGGCAGCTGCGAGGCCAGGCACTCGATCAGCAGTTCGGTGGCGACGCGGTTGATCAGGCACTTGTCGGTCTTGACCGCCGGCGAGGTCTCCTCGTTGACGAAGTGCAGCGGGACCTTCTTGGTGATCCGGGTCGTCGAGTCGACGCGCTGGAAGTCCACGTGCAGCACGATCGGCCGGAACGGGTGCATCTGCACGTCGCGCAGCAGCACCTGCTGGGTCTTGCCGGCCAGCTCCATGTCGAGGATGGAGGAGTGGAAGGCCTCCTTCTTCAGCGCGTGGAACAGCGCGTTGTGATCGAGCTCGATCATGGCGGGGTCGCCGGCCCCGTAGACGATGCCCGGCACCTTGCCGGCATTGCGCAGGCGGCGGCTCGCTCCGGTCCCCTGCTTGGCGCGCTCGAAAGCGACGAATTTCATGTTCACTCCAGTGGGTGATGTCGGCCCGCGACCAGGCTCGACGGTGGGAAGGCGGGCTAGGCCCGTACCAACGGAAAGGGCTCCGCCAGGAGCCCGCTCTCGTGTTCTCTAGAAGTTGCTGTTCTGCTCCGCGAACAGCGAGGTGACCGACTCGCCGTCCGAGATGCGCCGGATCGTCTCGGCGAACAGGAAGGCGACCGACAGCTGGCGCACCTTCGGGCAGGCCTGCGCCACCTCGTGCAACGGGATGGTGTTGGTCACGACCACCTCGTCGAGCTCGGACTTGGCGATGCGCTCGATCGCCGGGCCCGAGAACACCGGGTGCGTGCAATAGGCGTAGACCTTCTTGGCGCCGCGCTCCTTCAGCACCTCGGCCGCCTTGGTCAGCGTGCCGGCGGTGTCGATCATGTCGTCCATGATCACGCAGTTGCGGCCGTCGATCTCGCCGATGACGTGCATCACCTCCGAGACATTCGCCTTGGGACGACGCTTGTCGATGATCGCGAGGTCGCAGCCGAGCTGCTTGGCCAGCGCCCGGGCGCGCACGACGCCGCCCACGTCGGGCGAGATGACGACCAGGTCCTGGTAGCGCTTGCTGTGCAGGTCGCTCAGCAGCACCGGCGAGGCGTAGATGTTGTCGACCGGGATGTCGAAGAAGCCCTGGATCTGGTCGGCGTGCAGGTCCATGGTCAGCAGGCGCTCGACGCCCACGACCTCGAGCATGTTGGCCACGACCTTGGCGCTGATCGGCACGCGGGTCGAGCGCGGGCGGCGGTCCTGGCGGGCGTAGCCGAAGTACGGGATCACCGCGGTGACGCGCCGCGCCGACGCGCGCTTGAGCGCGTCGACCATCACGCACAGCTCCATCAGGTGCTCGTTGGTCGGCGCACACGTGGGCTGCACGATGAAGATGTCGCGCGCGCGGACGTTCTGCTGGATCTCGATGTCGACCTCGCCGTCCGAGAAACGGGCGACCTTGGCCTTGCCGAGTTCGATCCCCAGGTGCGTGGCGATCTCGCGCGCGAGGATCGGGTTGGCGTTGCCGGTGAACAGGACGGTGTTGAACAGCACGATGCCTCCGACGCCGCCGTCGGCGTTGCCCGGTTCGCGGGCGGCAGGGATTCAGCCGTGCGCGAGGGGCTGGACCCGGAAAGGGCCCGGTTGGCCGGGCCGCAGCAGGTGGCAGGGGAGGAAGGACTCGAACCCTCGCATGTCGGAATCAAAATCCGATGCCTTAACCAACTTGGCGACTCCCCTGCACCCGGCCCCGCGTTTGCGCGCGTTGCCGGAAAACCTTCAGTCCGCTGCCCACCCGACCAGCGGGTGAACCTCGAGACTGCGGCACATGCGCCCGACCCAGCCCGCAGTGTCGACCTGCGGCATCGCCATGCTCGGCTCGGCGCCCGTGCCTGCCCGCGAGAAGACCGCGCTGCCCGATCCGGTCATGCGGGCATTGCCGAAGCAACGCTGCATGAGATCCAGCGCCTGCACCACCTGCGGATGTCGCCTGACCGCCACTGCCTGCAGGTCGTTGCGGCCGAAGCCGTCGATCACCTGCTGCACGCTCAGGACCGCACCCGAGGAAGCCGGCGCGCCGGAAGGCGCATCGCGCCCGACGACCGCTCCCGAAGGCGCGGCCGAAGGTTCCCCTTGCGGAAAGCCCGAAAGTATAACGGCTTCGGTGTTGCGCACGAGCAGCGGATCGGCGAACGCGCTCGCAGTGTCGACCGGCGTCTCGGGCTTGAGCACGGCCAACCACTGGCGCGGAAGCACCAAGGGTGTCAACTGCTCACCGATGCCCTCGACGAAGGCATTGCGCCCGCCCAGGAAGAAGGGCACGTCGGCCCCCAGCCGAAGGCCGATCGCCTGAAGCTCGTGGAGCGGGCGGTTCAGGCCCCAGAGGCGGTTCAGCGCCAGCAGCGTGGTCGCGGCGTCGGAGCTGCCGCCACCCATGCCGGCGCCCCACGGCACCTGCTTGTCCACGTGCAGGTCAGCGCCCAGTGGGCAGCCAGTGGCCTGCTGCAGCGCCCGCGCGGCGCGCAGGCACAGGTCGTCGGCGGGCAGCGCGGCGCCCAGGTCGTGGCGCTGCA
>JALOSQ010000205.1 GCA_025458335.1 Ideonella sp. | reverse complement strand
CGCTGCGCCGGCACGCCGAAGCGGGCACTGACGATGGCCTCGTCGAGCTGCGCCAGGGGGATGAAGCTCACGCCCACCAGCTCGGCCGAGGCGGCTTCGTCCAGCGGGGCGTTGCGCAACGCATGACGGCGCGCACCCGACTCGGTCGGCTCGCCCGGCAGGGCCTCGGCCCAGCGCGCCATGGCCTCGGGTCTGGCCTCGAAGGTGAGCAGGAGCCGCCCGGCAATGCCGCCGGACTGGAACTTCTCGACATAGCCCTCGAGCGATCTCCGGGGGGCCGCGGTCAGGAGTCCCGGCTCGGCGCCGCCCGGGCCGGGCGAGGCCTCGGTCCGCGGGGCGACGATCACGGCGAGCTGCAGCTCGTCGCCCCATCGCGCGCGTGCCTCGCCCAGCGTCGTGCCCGGCAGAGACAGGTCGAAGACCCTCGAGCCGCCGCCGGAGGTGGTGGCGATCGACCAGGGGGTGCCGACGGAGTGGTCGGGCTCGGCCGTCGATGGGGCCGGGCCGGTCAACATCGTCCAGACCACCGGCGCGAAGGCCGCGGCCAGGGCGACCGCACCGAGGCTGACAGCGATGAGGAAAGGGCTCTTCATGGCGCGCAGGTGACGAACGGGTCAGCGGTCGGGTCGGCCGCCGGGCCCGCCGTGCGATGGCGTCGCGGCGCAGCCCGGTGGCGGCCGGGATCATCGGGCCTCATCGAACTTCGGCCAACCACGTCAGCACGAGGATCGCCAACACCGTTGCCGCCACGGCCAGCCCGACCTTCCACTTCGACCAGGGCCGGTCGCCGGCGATCTGGCCGGTCTGGGCGTTCACCACCACCTGGAAGCCGCGTTCGCCGAAACGGTACGACCCGATCCACACCGGCAGCAACAGGTGCTTGAAGCGGATCTCGTCGACCGCCGTGTCCTTCGCGTCGATGCGTTGCCGGTCGCCGCCGATGTCGCGGCGGATCGCCGTGTCGATCGCAGCCTCCATGCGCTGCCGGGCCTCGCGGAAGCCGTCCTCCAGTCCCTTGCGGTAGGCCTCGACCGTGAAGCCCGCGAGCACCTCGTCGCGGTACGGCTCGAGGCGGTCGAGCTGCCAGCCGTCCAGCACGCGCGCCAGGTGGGCGGGAATGCTGGGCGAGCCGACGACCAGCACGTCGTCGAACGCGACATCGACCGCACCCGCGGCCGGCGACCAGTCGGTGACGGTCTGGCGCCGCTCGCCCTGGGCGGTGCGCTGGATCACCGTGCGGTCGTCGCCACGCTCGCCGCGGTAGCGGGTGGCGGTGCGCGCGTCGTACGTCCAGTAGGGCAGGTACACGCCGCGCACCCCGTCGGCCTCGCGCACGGTCTTCTTCAGGGCGTCCGGCGCGAACCACAGACCACCCAGCCAGCGCGCGAACCGCTGCTGCGCCGCACTGCGGTCGAGGGCGAAGGGCACCACCGCCTGCGGCCGGATGAGGCGCTCGACGTGGGCCCGGTCCAGCACCAGCGGCGTGGCGCAGAAGGCGCAGCGGTCGGCCACGACATGGCCATCGAGACGGGTCTGGGCGCCGCACGACGGGCAGTCGACAACCCGCGCCTCGAGCGTGGGTTCGCGTGCGGCCAGGCGGCGCAGCGCCTCGAGGTAGTCCTGCTCCCGCCGCGCCTCGGCCAGTGCCGCTGCGTCGACCGGCGAGGGCGCGAGCGTGTGACCGCAGGCCGTGCAGGCCAGCTGCGCGCGCAGCGGATCGAACGCCATCGTGCCGCCGCACTGCGCGCAGGCGAAGCGGCGGGGCGGGGCGGCCGGGGGCGTTGTCGGCGTCGTCATGGACCCGGCATGATGCCGCGGTCCGCCATCGCCACGCGGGAACGCGGCTCCCGTTCACGCCCGCGGGTCCGCCCCCCCCTCGACTCAAGGTGCGCGCGGCCCGGCCGAAAACCCGTGTCAGGCGAGCCTTCGTGGGCTGGCCGAAGTCTTCCCATGAAACGTTCCTCGATGCCCGACCGATCCGCCCGCGAGACCGAGGCGCTGCTTGCGCGCGTCATGCAAGGCGCGCTGGTGCTCGGGGTCGGGGTCCCGCCCGTGCTCTGGTGGATCGAGTCGCGTGCGGGCGTGATCCTGCCGTGGGATCGCGTCCTGCTGCCGGTGCTGTCGCTGGGTTTCGGGTTGTGCCTGCTGGCCCATCGCAGCGGGCGGTTCGGGCCGGAGACGATCGGCTTCGTGGCGCTGGTGCTGCTGGAGGTGTACCTGGTCGGGTCGTGGCTGACGATGATGCTCGGGTTCCCTGAGCTCAGCCGCACCTACCAGGTCGTGAGCCTGCTGTTCTGGGTGCCCGTGGGCCTGGCTGCGGCATTCGTGTTCCTGCCGCGGCGCACCGCCACTGTGTTCGGCATCGCCGTGCATGCAGCCACTTTCGTGCCGCTCGGCGCGGCCGTGCTGCTGCGCTGGCCGATCGTGGCGGCATGGCCGGACGACACCGTGCCCTTGCTGGGCAACCTGGCACTCGCAATGGGCACCTTCATCGTGCTGCTCGGCGCGATCTCGCACCTGAAGTCGCGCGCGGTCCGCGCCGAGCGGGGACTCCAGGCGCTCGAGCAGCTCGCGACCACCGACGGCCTCACCGGCTTGGCCAACCGCCGGGCCATGGCACGCGAGATCGACGCCGCGATCGCGCTCGGGCACCGCACCGGTCAGCCGGTGGCCCTGGCCGTCATCGACCTCGACCACTTCAAGCGCATCAATGACCGGCACGGTCACGCGGCCGGCGACGCAGTGCTTGTCCAGGTCGCGCAGCGGCTGGGGCGGCACCTGCGCGCGGCCGACCGCCTGGGCCGCTGGGGTGGCGAGGAGTTCGTGCTGCTCGCGCCGGCCACCACCGCCTCGGCCTGCACGGATCTGTGCGAGCGGCTGCGCCGGGACATCGAGGGCGCCGAGTTCGGCCACGGCGACCCGGTCACGCTGAGCGCCGGGGTGACCGCGCTGGCCGCGGGCGACGACGCAGCCCAGTGGTTCGCGCGGGCCGACGAGGCGCTGTATGCCGCCAAGGCCGGCGGACGCAATCGGATCGAGGTGCGGCTGCGTCCGCCCCTGCCGGAGGCGGCCTGACGCTTGCTGGGGGCGCACGGGCGCTCAGGCTTCACCCGAGGCCCGACAATCGCCGTGGGTGTTCATGAACTCCGGCATTGCCTACGCGGCCCTGGCGTACACGCTGTGGGGCCTGTTCCCGATCTACTTCAAGCAGCTGCAGGCGGTGCCGCCGTCCGAGGTGCTGGTGCATCGCATCGTCTGGACGCTTGCCCTGGTGGTGGCGCTGCTGATGGCGATGCGCCGCTGGTCGTGGCTGCCGGCGGCGCTGCGGCAGCCCCGCTGGATGGCGGCGTTCGCGGTCAGCGCCGCGCTGCTCGCGCTGAACTGGCTGACCTACGTCTGGGCCGTCACCTCCGGGCACGTGGTCGAGGCGAGCCTGGGGTACTTCATCAATCCTTTGTTCAGCGCCTTGCTCGGCGTGACGTTGCTTCGCGAGCGGCTGCGGACGGCGCAATGGTCGGCTCTCGCGCTCGCGGCCGTAGGCGTTGGCTGGCTCACGGTCGACGCCGGTCACCTGCCGTGGATTGCCCTGCTGCTCGGCTCGTCGTTTGCCGTGTACGGCCTGCTGCGCAAGGTCGCCACGCTGGGGTCGCTCGAGGGCCTCACGCTCGAGACCCTGCTGCTCGCGCCTGTCGCCCTGCTGGCCTTCGCGTGGTGGACGTACCGTGGTGACGCGGTGTTCCCATCGTCGGACGCCGGGACCAACGCCCTGCTGCTGCTGTCGGGGCCGCTCACCGCCCTCACGCTGCTGCTGTTTGCGGCTGGGGCGCGCCGCATCACGCTCACGACGCTCGGCCTGCTGCAGTACATCTCGCCCACGCTGCAGTTCGCCCTGGGCGTGTGGGTGTATCGGGAGCCCTTCGATGCCGGTCGGCTGGTCGGGTTCGGGCTGATCTGGACGGCGCTGGCGCTTTACTCGGCCGAAGGGCTGTGGCGGCGCCGCGAAGCGGCTCGGGTCGCCGGCTGAGCGGGTACACGCCGGACGCCCCGAAGAGACCCTGTCGGCCCCGGGCGGAGACGGCCCGCAGGATCGCGCTGGCTCAGACCAGCCCCAGCCACTCGCGCGCAAGCCCGTGCAGCCGCGCTCCCGGCCTTGCCAGGTCGGCCAGGATGCCCATGTGGTGCCGGTCCGGGATCTCCTCGCAGACGGGCACCGTGGCCTCGCCCCAGGCCTCGCGGATCGCGCGGTTCTGGCGGCGGAACTCCTCGCTCTCGTCGGCGCCGACGACCGCCGCCAGGCGGCCGGCCGGCGGGGGCAGGTGCAGCGGGCTGAGCCGGCGCGCGCTCGCGGAGGTGAGGTTCAGGTCGGGCGCCAGGAAGGGCGCGTGCCGCAGCGGCTCGAGATCGAACACGCCGGAGACGGCGAGGGCGTTGCGGACGATGTCGGGCGGCAGGTCGGGCGCGAAGTCGTGCCAGCGGCAGCACAGCATCATCGCGGCGAGTTGTCCGCCCGCCGAGTGCCCTGCCACCAGGAGGCGCTGCCGATCGCCCCCGAAGCTCGCGGCATGCCGCCAGGCCCACGCCACCGCGCGCACCATCTGCATCACGATGTGCTCGACGCTCACGGCCGGGGCGAGCGCGTAGTCGGGGATCACGACCGCTGCGCCGGCCTCGACGAACGGCGGCGCGACGAAGGC
>JALOSQ010000204.1 GCA_025458335.1 Ideonella sp. | reverse complement strand
CACGCCCCAGAACAGCAGGTCCTCGACGTCGCGGCGCGTCCAGCCGAGGGTGGGGTACGGCGGGTGCCGGGTGCGCTGCCAGCCCAGCCACAGGAACAGGCCGAACGCCACGAGGTACATCAGCCCGTACCAGTGGATGCCCACCGGCCCGATCTGGAGCGCGACGGGGTCGAACTGCGGGTGGGTCAGCATGGGGTGCGGATGATAGGCGCAGGGCTATAGTCACCGGCATGACCTCGAACCGCCGCTCCCGCAACATCACCGAAGGCGTCGCCCGGGCGCCCAACCGCTCCATGTACTACGGCATGGGCTACACCGAGGGCGACTTCGGCAAGCCCATGATCGGCGTGGCCAACGGCCACTCCACGATCACGCCGTGCAACTCGGGCCTGCAGAAGCTGGCCGACGCGGCGGTCGAGGGGCTCAAGGCGGCCGGTGCCAACCCGCAGGTCTTCGGCGTGCCCACGATCAGCGACGGCATGTCGATGGGCACCGAGGGCATGAAGTACAGCCTGGTCTCTCGCGAGGTGATCGCCGACTGCATCGAGACCTGCGTGGGCGGGCAGTGGATGGACGGCGTGCTCGTGATCGGCGGCTGCGACAAGAACATGCCTGGCGGCATGATGGGCATGCTGCGCGCCAACGTGCCGGCCATCTACGTGTACGGCGGCACCATCCTGCCCGGCCGCTACAAGGGCCAGGACCTCAACATCGTCAGCGTCTTCGAGGCCGTGGGCCAGTTCACCGCCGGCAAGATGAGCGAGGAGGACTTCTGCGAGATCGAGAAGCGCGCGATCCCGGGCAGCGGCTCGTGCGGCGGCATGTACACCGCCAACACGATGAGCTCGGCCATCGAGGCGCTGGGCATGAGCATCCCGGGTTCGTCGACGCTGGCCAACGTCGAGGATCCGATCCTCGCCTACACGGCCGAGGCCGCACGCGTGCTGGTGGAGGCGGTCAAGGCCGACCTCAAGCCGCGCGACATCGTCACCCGCAAGTCGATCGAGAACGCAGTGGCGGTGATCATGGCCACGGGCGGCTCGACCAACGCGGTGCTGCACTTCCTGGCCATGGCCCACTGCGCGGGCGTGGAGTGGTCGATCGACGACTTCGAGCGCGTGCGCCAGAAGGTGCCGGTCATCTGCGACCTCAAGCCGAGCGGCAAGTACATGGCGATCGACCTGCACCGGGCCGGCGGCATTCCGCAGGTGATGAAGGTGCTGCTCAACGCCGGCCTGCTGCACGGCGACTGCATCACCATCACCGGCAAGACGGTGGCCGAGAACCTCAAGGACGTGCCTGACCAGCCCCGCGCCGACCAGGACGTGATCCGCCCGATCTCCAACCCGATCTATGCCCAGGGGCACCTGGCGATCCTCAAGGGCAACCTGTCGCCCGAGGGTGCGGTCGCCAAGATCACCGGCCTGAAGAACCCGAAGATCACCGGCCCGGCGCGCGTGTTCGACGACGAGCAGTCGGCGCTCGCCGCCATCATGGACCGCAAGATCAACGCGGGCGACGTGATGGTGCTGCGCTACCTGGGCCCCAAGGGGGCGCCCGGCATGCCCGAGATGCTCGCGCCCACCGGCGCGCTGATCGGCCAGGGCCTGGGCGAGTCGGTGGGCCTGATCACCGACGGGCGGTTCTCGGGCGGGACCTGGGGCATGGTGGTGGGCCACGTCGCACCCGAGGCGTATGCCGGCGGCGTGATCGCGCTGGTGCACGAGGGCGACTCGATCACCATCGACGCGCACACGCTGACCCTGCAGCTCAACGTGAGCGACCAGGAGATCGCCCGCCGCCGCGCCGCCTGGGCGCCGCCGCCACCGCGCTACACCCGCGGCGTGCTGGCCAAGTTCGCCAAGAACGCCTCGAGCGCGAGCCTGGGGGCCGTGCTCGACCGCTACGAGTGAGCCCGCGCCCGGCCTGGGCTCACTTGCTCTTCATGCGGCGGCCGCGCTCGTCCATGCCGAGGTTGGCCAGGTTCTTGGCGCGCCGGTCGGCCTTCTTGGCGTCCATCTTGTCCATCTCGCGGCGCTTGGTCCAGCCCGACGAATCAGCCCAGGCCCACCACACCATGGCCACGGGAAACGGCCACAGCACCGCCCACCACGACCACATGCCGAACGGCCCGATGTCGCCGACCTTCAACAGGATGAGCAGCACGCCCAGCGCGACCATCCACATGGCTTGCCTCCCGATGCGCCCCGGCCCTCACGGCCGGGGATTCGATCGCGACTATGGCACGAAGCCCCCGCTCGGGAGCGCTGCCCGGGGGGCCGGCGCGGGTCACGCCCCCCGGCGCGCCATGCACAACGCCACGGATCGCGCCCTCACGGGACTGGGGCTGGCCGCCGCGCTGCTGCTGGCGCTGCCGGCCGTCCCGGCGGTGGCCAGCGCCGATCTCGCCGCCAAGAAGATGTGCATGGGCTGCCATCGCGTCGATGAGAGGCGCAACGGCCCGTCGTTCCGTGACATCGCGCGGCGCTACGCCGGCCAGCCCGATGCGGTCGCCACCCTGTCGCGCAAGGTCATCACCGGGGGTCACGGCGCGTGGGGCCGCGTGCCCATGCCGGCCAACCCGCAGGTCAGCGAGGCCGAGGCGCGGCAGATCGTGCAGTGGATCCTCACGCACCGCTGAACGCCCGTCGCCCTCCCCGCCCGGCCATGTCACGCGCCCACCCGCCCGCGCCACCGCATGCCGACGGCGTCGCCCCGGGCGGAGACGCCACCGGCGCCGATCCCTTCGAGCCGGCGTTCGTCGAGGCGCTGCGCGACATCTTCGAGCAGCGGATCGTGTTCAACCAGGTGCTCGGCCTGCGCATCGAGTCGGTGGAGGCCGGCCGGGTGACCGGGCGGATCGACATGCGCCCGGAGCTGATCGGGCACTTCGCCCACCACCGCCTGCACGGTGGCGTGATCAGCGCGACGCTCGATGCGATGGGCGGCCTGGCAGTGATGGCCGCGATCGGTGATCGCCACCGTGACGAGCCCGTCGAGGCGCGGGTGGCGCGCTTCGGCAAGCTGGGCACCATCGACCTGCGCATCGACTACCTTCGGCCGGCCACGGGCGCGCACTTCACCGCGATCGCCGAGACGCTGCGACTGGGCAGCCGGGTCGCCTCGACGCGGATGGAATTCCGCAACGAGCGCGGGGTGCTCGTGTCGGCGGGCTCGGGCGCCTACATCGTCAGCTGAGGCCCGGCCGGCCCGGCCCTCGCGCGCGGTCGCGGGTCACCAGCGCCCCGGAAAAGCAAAGCGGGGCCGAAGCCCCGCCCGCCTTCTCCTCCTGACGTGTCCCGTCAGTTGTTCTGCGCCAGCTGTTCCAGGATCGCCGGGTTCTCCAGCGTCGACGTGTCCTGGGTGATGGTCTCGCCCTTGGCGATCGAGCGCAGCAGGCGGCGCATGATCTTGCCGGAGCGGGTCTTGGGCAGGTTGTCGCCGAAGCGGATGTCCTTGGGCTTGGCGATCGGGCCGATCTCCTTGGCCACCCAGTCGCGCAGCTCCTTGGCGATCGCCTTGGCCTCGTCGCCGGTCGGGCGCGGACGCTTGAGCACGACGAAGGCAACGATCGCCTCGCCCGTGGTGTCGTCCGGGCGGCCCACCACGGCGGCCTCGGCCACCAGCGCGGTGTTCGACACCAGCGCCGACTCGATCTCCATCGTGCCCATGCGGTGGCCCGAGACGTTCAGCACGTCGTCGATGCGGCCGGTGATGGTGAAGTAGCCGGTCGTCTTGTCGCGGATCGCGCCGTCGCCGGCGAGGTAGTACTGGCCCTTGAAGTCCTCGGGGTAGTAGCTCTTCTTGAAGCGCTCGGGGTCGCCGTAGATCGTGCGGATCATGCTCGGCCACGGCTTCTTGACGACCAGGATGCCGCCTTGCCCGTTGGGCACCGGCACCAGCGGCGTGGCGCCCGGCAGCGGCGTGATCATGTGGCCGCCGGTCTCGGTCTGCCAGAAGGTGTCGACGATCGGGCAGCGGCCGCCGCCCACGTGCTGGTGGTACCACTCCCAGGCCGCCGGGTTGATCGGCTCACCCACCGAGCCGAGGATGCGCAGGCTCGACAGGTCGTAGCTCTTGGGGTGGATCTTCTCGTTCGCCTCGGCCGCCTTGATGAGCGAGCGGATCGCGGTCGGCGCGGTGTAGAAGATCGTGACCTTGTGGTCCTGGATCATCTTCCAGAAGCGGCCGGCGTCCGGGTAGGTGGGCACGCCCTCGAACACGATCTCGGTGCCGCCGAGCGCCAGCGGGCCGTAGGTGATGTAGGTGTGGCCGGTGACCCAGCCGATGTCGGCCGTGCACCAGAAGATGTCGTCGGGCTTGAGGTCGAAGGTCCACTTGGTGGTCAGCGCCGCGTGCAGCAGGTAGCCGCCGGTGGAGTGCTGCACTCCCTTGGGCTTGCCGGTGGAGCCGCTGGTGTACAGCAGGAACAGCGGGTGCTCGGCACCGACCCACTCGGGTTCGCAGGTGCTCGGCTCGCTCGCGGTCAGCTCGTGCATCCAGCGGTCGACGCTGGCGTTCCAGGCGATCTTGCCGCCGGTGCGCCGGTAGACGATGACGTCCTTGATCGTCTCGCAGCCGCCCATGCCGAGCGCCTCGTCGACGATGGCCTTGAGCGGCAGGTGCTTGCCGCCGCGCGCCTGCTCGTCGGCGGTGATCACCATCACCGCCCCGGCGTCGTTGATGCGGTCGCGCAGGCTCTGTGCAGAAAAGCCGCCGAACACCACCGAGTGCGTGGCGCCGATCCGGGCGCAGGCCTGCATGGCCACCACGCCCTCGACCGACATCGGCATGTAGACGACGACGCGGTCGCCCTTCTTGACCCCGCGCGAGCGCAGCGCATTGGCCATCTGGCACGTCTGCGCCAGCAACTCGCGGTACGTGACCCGCGTGACCTTGCCGTCGTCGGCCTCGAAGATGATTGCGACCTTGTCGCCCAAGCCGGCCTCGACGTTGCGGTCCAGGCAGTTGTACGAGACGTTCAGCGTGCCGTCCTCGAACCACTTGAAGAAGGGCGCGTTGCTGCTGTCGAGCACCTTGGTGAACGGCTTCTTCCACGTGACGAGCTCGCGCGCCAGGCGGGCCCAGTAGCCCTCGTAGTCGGCGGCGGCCTCGGCGCACAGCTTGTCGTAGGCGGCCATGCCGGAGACGTGCGCCTTCTCGACGGCGGAGGCGGGGGGCGGGTACAGCTTGGGGGTGGCGTCGGCGGACATGCGGTCTCCTTGGGGGTCGGTTCGAAGGGCCGGGGGGCGCGCTCGTGCCCCATGTGGAACCTGCGCGCTCGGGTTGCCCGTCAAGGTAGGCCGACGCTCTTACGAACCCCTGACGCGGCCGCGCAACACCCGCTCGGAAGCCCCCGGACCTGCGAGGGGTGGGGAACCAACCACGGCGATCCTTGTCTAGGCTTTGTCCTGGTTTTGTCCGGGACTCCGGCGGGCCATTCGGGGCACAGAGGGCGGGCTCCCGTAGAGTCCCACTCGTCCGCCGCCACGGGAGCGGCTTGCGCCCGGTCCACGACCGCACAAGAACAACAGCATGACCTCCCTCCTCCTGTTCGTCGCCGGCCTCGTGGCCCTGGTCATCGGGGCCGAGGCACTGGTGCGCGGCGCCTCGCGGCTGGCGCTCTCTCTGGGCATCTCGCCGCTGGTGGTGGGGCTGACGGTGGTGGCGTTCGGCACCAGCTCGCCCGAGATCGCCGTGTCGGTGGGTGCCGCGCTCGAGGGCCGCACGGACATCGCGGTCGGCAACGTGGTGGGCAGCAACATCTTCAACGTGCTGTTCATCCTGGGCATCTCGGCCCTGATCACGCCGCTGCTGGTCAACGCCCAGATCATCCGCCAGGAGGTGCCGATCATGATCGGCGCCTCGCTGCTGCTGGTCGCCTTCAGCCTGGACGGTCGCATCGGCTTCGTCGACGCCGTCATCCTGCTGGTCCTGCTGGTCGCCTACACGGTGTTCCTGATCGTGCAGTCGCGCCGTGAGACGCAGGCCACCCGCGACGAGTACGCCCAGGAAGTCGACCGGCGAGGCGGCTGGGACTCGAAGCTGCCGGTCCAGCTGCTCCTGATTGCGGCAGGCCTCGGCCTGCTCGTGCTCGGCTCCGAATGGCTGGTCACGGCGGCCATCGCGTTCGCCAAGGCGCTCGGCGTCAGCGACCTGGTGATCGGCCTGACGATCGTCGCGGCGGGAACCTCGATGCCGGAGGTCGCGACCTCGATCATGGCCGCAGTGCGCAAGGAGCGCGACATCGCGATCGGCAACGTGGTGGGCAGCAACGTCTTCAACATCCTGGGCTGCGTCGGCATCACCGGCGTGGTGGCCGGCAGCGGCCTGCCGATCCCGCCGTCGCTGCTGAACTTCGACCTGTGGGTCATGCTCGCGGTGGCTTTCGCCTGCATCCCCGTGTTCATGACGGGTCGCGAGATCGCCCGCTGGGAAGGCGGGCTGTTCCTCCTGTACTACGTCGCGTACACGGCCTACCTGATCCTCGCCAGCCAGCAACACGGCGCGATCGGCGCCTTCTCCGCGACGATGCTGGGCTTCGTCATCCCGCTGACGATCGTCACGCTCGTCGTGGCGGCCGTGCGCCGGACCTGAGACGATGGGCGCGACCGTGACCGCCGAGGGCGGGTCGGCGATGGGCCTGGGCGCGAGGGCGGCGTTCACCCTCGTCCCGCTGGCCGCCCTGGTGCTGGTGCTGACGCTCGCGTCCCAGGTCGACCTGCCCTTCGTCTGGTCGGTGCCCTGGGCCCCGGCGCTCGGCGTCGACCTGGCCCTGCACGTCGACGGGCTGGCGCTGCTGATGCTGCTGATGATCACCGGCATCGGCACGGCGGTGTTCGTCTACGCCGGCGGCTACCTGGCCGGTCACCCGCAGCAGCAGCGGCTGTACGTGCTGCTGGTGATGTTCATGATCGCGATGATCGGCTGCGTCACGGCCGACCACGTGATCGTGCTGTTCGTGTTCTGGGAGCTGACCAGCCTCACGTCGTTCCTGCTGGTGGGCTTCGACCACGAGAAGCCGGCGAGCCGCAAGTCGGCCCAGCAGGCCCTCATGGTCACCGGCACGGGCGGCCTGGCCCTGCTGGCCGGCCTGCTGCTGCTGTGGCAGGCCCTCGGCACGCCCTCGCTGATCGGCATCGTGCAGGCCCTGCCGTCGGCACCGCCCTCGGCCGAACTCACGGCGGCACTGCTGCTCATCCTGGTGGGGGCCTTCACCAAGAGTGCGCAGTTCCCGTTCCATTTCTGGCTGCCCAATGCGATGGCGGCCCCCACGCCCGTGTCGGCCTACCTGCACTCGGCCACGATGGTCAAGCTGGGCGTCTACCTGCTGGCGCGGCTCGACCCGGGCTTCGGCGACTGGCCCCTGTGGGAGTGGGCGCTCAAGGTCGCCGGCTCGATCACCGCGGCCTGGGGCATGGCGCTGGCCCTGCGCGAGCGTGACCTCAAGCGCATCCTGGCCTGGTCCACCGTGGCCACCCTTGGCACGCTGGTGATGCTGGTCGGGCTGCGCGGTGAAGGCGCGACCATCGCGGTGGGAGCGCTGCTGCTCGCCCACGCGCTGTACAAGGCACCGCTGTTCTTCGTGGCCGGCAACATCGACCACGGCACCGGCACCCGCGTGATCGACCGCCTGGGGAACCTGCGGCACGCGATGCCGTGGACGGCCGCCGCGGCGCTGCTGGCCGGCGCGTCGATGGCGGGCATGCCGCTGTCCTTCGGCTACATCGCCAAGGACGTGATCCTCGAGGCCAAGAGCACCACCGACGTGTTCGCCTTCGCCTCGGCCGCCAACACGGTGTTCGGCGCGATCGCGGTGGCGGTGGCCGGCGTGGCGGCCGTGCGGGTGTTCTGGCGGCACCCCGGCGTCAACGAAACCGTCGAGGCCCACGAGGGCGGCGCGGCGCTGGTCGGACCTCCGCTCGTGCTGGCGCTCGTCGGGGTCGCCCTGGGGCTGTTCCCGTTCTTCGCGCAGGACCTGATCGCGGCCGCCTCGGTGGCGATGACCCCGGGGACCGAGGCCGTGGCGCTGGAGCTTGCCGTGGCGGTCGGGCCGGCGCTGGGCTCGCTGGCCGTCACGCTGGCGATCGGGGCCGCGATCTACGCGTTCTGGGATCCGCTGCACCGCGGTTTCGAACGCTTCGGCGCGTGGCTCGGCCATTTCGGCATGGCCGCGCAGTACGAGCGCTCGCTGCTCGCGATCCCGCGCGTCGCCGCGGCCTGCACGCGGGCCCTCCAGCACGGCCGCCTGCCGGCCTACGCCCTGCTGATCGTCGCCACGGTTGCCGTGTCGATCGCCGTGCCCCTGGGCCTGTGGATCGCCTCGGCCCGGGCCCCATGGCCCGCCGCCGGCACGGCCTCGCCCGGCTTCATCGGGTCGTGGCGCCGGACGTCGCCATGACGCAGTTCACCGTGGAGACCGTGTTCGTCATCGTGGTGGCGGCGGTACTGCTGCGCCTCAAGCAGCTCGGCCGTGCCCAGGGCCTGCCGGAGCGCTCGCCTGCGTACGGCCGGGCCGCGGTGTCGATCGGCTTCGGGGTGGTCCTCGCCGCGCTGGTCCTGGTCACGGCGGCGGTGCCGTTCGACCCGGCGCTCAGCCGGTACTTCGGCGACACGAGCGTGCCCGAGGCCTACGGCCGCAACGTGGTCAACGTGATCCTGGTCGACTTCCGCGCACTCGACACGCTGGGTGAGATTGCGGTCGTGATGCTGTCGTTCATCGCGGCCCTGCCACTGCTGCAGGCCCTGCGCCGCCGTGCGCGGCCCGGGCCGGTCGACGCCCCGGGGGGTGCGCCGTGAACCGCCGGCTCGTCATCGTCGAGGCCTTCGCCGGCCCGCTGTACTGGATCGTGCTGGCCGCCTCGGTCGTGGTGCTGCTGCGCGGGCACAACGAGCCCGGGGGTGGCTTCATCGGCGGGCTGATCGCGGTGAGCGCGACGATCGTGTGGGCGGTGGCGCATGGCAGCGCCGACGGCGGGGCAGGCCTTCCTCACGCACTGGTGGGGAACGCTGCCGCTCGGCTTCACCGAGATCAAGGTGTCGACGGTGCTGGTGTTCGACCTGGGCGTATACCTGTGCGTCTGGGGCGCCCTGGCGGGCTACGCGCTGGCCCTGCTGCAGGCCGACGAGCCCGCCGACGACGCGCGGCCGGACGGCGGACCGGGCGCGGCCGACTCGGGGAAGCAGCCATGATCGCCTGGATGGCCCTCACCGTCGGCATCGCCTCCGCGGCCGGTGTGTACCTCGCCCTGTCGCGCGACGTGATCCGCTGCGTGCTGGGCCTCGCGATCCTCGGCGGCGCGGCCAACCTGGCGCTGTTCGCCTCGGGACGGCTCGGCTCGGTCGCG
>JALOSQ010000020.1 GCA_025458335.1 Ideonella sp. | reverse complement strand
CCGCCTGACCCCCGCGGAGATCGAAGCCGTGCTGGCCCATGAGCTGGGGCACTACCGCCGACGCCATCTGGCGCAGCGGCTGCTGCTGAGTGCGGTGGCGAGCTTCGCGGCGTTCGCCCTGCTCGGCTGGCTGGCCGACCAGGTCTGGTTCTACACCGCGCTGGGGGTGTCCCCTCGCCTCGATGCGCCCAACGATGCGCTGGCCCTGCTGCTGTTCCTGCTGGTCGTGCCCGTGTTCTGGTTCTTCGTCACGCCGCTGAGCCGCGGCCCTGGTCAAGCTGCACCGCGACAATGCCAGCACGCTCACGCCCGACCCGTGGTACGCGCGCTTCCATTACTCGCACCCGCCGGCCGTCGAGCGCCTGCGCGCGATCACGGCCACGTCGACGTCCTGACCCGCCGCCCCGACCTCTCCCGGAGACGCACCCGATGACCGATCTCTTGCGCATGCGCTGCAAGGCCCTCGAAGGCGGGCACGCCATGACCGAGGCCCAGGTGGGCGAACACCTGCGTCATGTCAGCGGCTGGCGCGTGGCCGACGGCGCCATCGAGAAGACCTTCGGGTTCGGCAACTACCACGAGACCATCGCCTTCGTGAATGCGCTGGCGTGGATCTGCCACCAGGAGGACCACCACCCGGACCTGTCGGTCCACTACAACCGGTGCGTCGTGCGCTTCAACACGCACTCGGTGGGCGGCATCTCGATCAACGACTTCATCTGCGCGGCCAAGGTCGACGCGCTGATCGCCTTCAACGGCTGACGCGCCCTTGGCCGCGGCCGACGCGCACCGCACCGGCCTGGTCGTCGCCGGGCACGGGCGGCATGTCCTGGTCGAGGCGGCGTCGGGCGAGCGGCTGATCTGCCATCCGCGCGGCAAGCGCAACGAGTGCGTGGTGGGCGACCGGGTCGACTGGTCGCCGACGGCACCGGGCTCCGGCGAAGGCGTCATCGCCTCGATCGACCCGCGACGCAACCTCCTGCACCGCGAGGATGCCTGGCGCAGCAAGGCGTTCGCGGCGAACGTGGATCAGGTGTGGCTGCTCGTCGCGGTCGAGCCGCCGTTCAGCGACGTCCAGCTCGGTCGGGCCCTGATCGCCGCGACCGCGGCCGGCATCCCGGCGACGATCCTGCTGAACAAGGTCGACCTGCCGGGCGCGGCCATGACCCGGGCCCGCCTGGCGCCGTACCGTGCCCTGGGCATCGACGTGCTGGAGGTTGCGCTGCGCCGGCAGCCCGAGGCCTCGCTGGCCATCCTCGCCCCGCGGCTGAAGGGCCGCATCACCCTGGTGATCGGGCCCAGCGGCGTCGGCAAGAGCAGCCTGGTCAACCTCGCGGTGCCCGATGCTGGGGCGCAGGTCGGCGAGATCTCGCGGGCGCTCAACGCAGGTCGCCACACCACGACAGCCACGCAGTGGTACTGGATCGACGCACCCGGCACGGACCCTCGAGCGGCTCTCATCGACACCCCGGGTTTCCAGTCGTTCGGCCTGCAACACCTGGCGGTGCGGGACCTGACGCACTGGATGCCCGACATCGGCGCGCACTCGGCCGGATGCCGGTTCAAGGACTGCAGCCACGACCGCGAACCCGGCTGCGCCGTGCGTGCCGCCGTCGAGGCCGGCGAACTGGCCGCATCCCGCCTGCAGTTGTTCCAGGCTCTGCGCAGCGAACTCGGGCAGACGCGCTACTGACGCTGTCGGCGACCTCGCGCGTCGACGCCGCCGAGGCGTCAGCCGACCAGGTTGGCAATCGACAACAGCGCAAGCAGCAGCAGCCAGAGCACGACCGACCGCCACACCAGGCCGACGACGCTGCGCAGGTGCCCGAGTTGCGGCGCCATGCCCTGGGTGAGGCCGGCCGCGGCGCCTCCCTCGGGCCCGGTCAGGCGCAGCTCGGCCCCGGCAGCCGGCTCACCGCCGAGCTGCACGCCGACAGCACCGGCCGCCGCGGCCAGCACGACACCGTCGTTCGGGTCAGGCCATGACCGCGCGTCGCGCCGCCACGCGGCAATCGCCTCCTCGAAGTTGCCGACGATCGCGAACCCGAAGGCCGTCAGACGCGCCGGCACATGATCGATCCACCGGAACCACGCGGCCGAAACACGCTGCAGGCCCTCGCTGGGTGGTTCCCCATCGATCGGGTTGCGGCGGGACCAGTAGTGCCGCGCATAGCCGGACAGGCGATAGAACACGGCACCACAAGGCCCCAGGCCGAGGGCCGACGTCACCACGGCCCAGAAGAACACCCCGAAGACGTGGCGGTGCGCGGCGAGCACCGAGTGCTCGATCAGGTGGCGCAGCAACTCGGAGCGCGGCAGTTCCGACGTGTCCAGATGCCGCCATTGCGCGAGCAGTCGGCGCGCTTGAGCCTCGTCCCCCTGCTCCAGCGCGGCCCGGATGTCGGTGAAGTAGTGACTGAACTGCCGGAACCCCAGCGTGGCGTACAGCACGGCGATGCTGAATGCCAGCGTCAGCAGCACGCTGAGCGACTGGAGCACGAGGTGGGCGGCGAGCACGAGCACCGCAGGCACGAGCACGGTGACGCCCCAGACCACCCCGGCATGGTGGGGTCGGCCGGCGTCGAAGTTCTGGCCTGCCCAGTGCAGCCAGCGGTCGATCACGTCGCGCAACTGGTCGGCGCGAGGGCGTGGCTTGACCTGCTCCAGCAGCAGCGCGATCAGGACCGCGAGCACACTCATGGCTCAGGCGGACAGGAACCGATACAGGTTGCGCAACATGCTCGCGGTGGCTCCCCAGATGAAGTGGCTCGCCGCGCCTTCGGCGGCGACCGCGCCGCGAGTCGCGTCCCACGGCATCGAGAAGAACTCGCGCCGAACGCCGTCGAACTCGACCGCATGCCGGTGGTGGTGCGCGGGCGTCATCAGGAACGGCAGCGGCACCTCGAAGACCTCGGCCACCTCACGGGCGTCCGGGGCCAGCGCCAGGTCCGATTCCACCAGGGCCACGACCGGGTCGACGACGAAGCCGGTGGCCGTTCGGTAGCGCGGCAGCACGCCGAGCACCTCGACCCGGCTGCGGTCGAGCCCGATCTCCTCCTCGGCCTCGCGCAGCGCCGTCTCGACCGGGCCACGGTCCTCGGGCTCGGCCCGGCCGCCCGGGAAACTGATCTGGCCTGGATGGTCGGTGAGATCGGCGGTGCGCCGGGTCAGGAGCACGCACAGCGGCTCCCGTCGCACCAGCGGGATCAGCACCGAGGCGGCGGTGGGTGGCCGGTCGGCCAGGCGCCGGTCGGACAGGACCTCGGGCTGCCAGGTCGGCGGGGCTGCGAATCGCTCCCGGAGCGCCTGCGCAAGCAGTCGCTCGGGCGCGACCGGCGGCAGGTGCCGGTCGACCGCAATGACCGGCACGAGCGTCGGGTCGAAGACCGGACGCATGCCGAGCGCCCCGTTCAGGCGAGCTTTTCCTTGATGCGAGCCGACTTGCCGGTGCGGCCGCGCAGGTAGTACAGCTTGGCGCGACGCACGTCGCCGCGACGCTTGACGTCGATCGAGGCGATCAGCGGGCTGTACAACTGGAACGTGCGCTCGACACCCTCGCCGCTGGACAGCTTGCGGACGATGAAGCTGCTGTTCAGCCCGCGGTTGCGCTTGGCAATCACCACGCCTTCGTAGGCCTGGGTGCGCTTGCGGTTGCCTTCGACGACGTTGACGTTGACGATCACCGTGTCGCCGGGCGCGAACGGCGGGATCGTCTTGTTCAGGCGCGCGATTTCCTCTTGCTCGAGGGTGCGGATGAGGTCCATGGAAGCTCCAGGATCGTGCAGGCGGCCGCGAGCCGGAACTCGCCGAACAGCGGTGCGAGGCCCGACGGCACCCGCCGCGGACACCGGCTCGGGTGCCGGTCACCGTTTCCAGGAAGCGGGGCGTCGGTGACGACGGTACCGCGCGGGAAATCCCCTGCAGAGGATCAAAACCGCGAAGTATACCGCTCGAAGCGATCGTCAGGACGTCCCCAGGCCCCTGAGGAACGCCTCATCCCGGGCATCGAGGCCGCCCGAGGCCCTCAGGCGGTCGATCAGGTCGGGACGCCGCACCGCAGTCAGCCGCAACGACTGCTCTCGATGCCAACGCGCGATGCGGGCGTGGTCGCCCGACAGCAGCACGTCCGGCACGGGCCGTTCGCCCGTGCGCGACGACCACCGCTCGGGGCGCGTGTACCGGGGGCCTTCGAGCAGCCCGTCGGAGAAGCTGTCCTGCTGATGGCTTCCCGGGTCGTGCAGGACACCGGGCTGCAGGCGGGCGACCGCGTCGAGCAGGACGGCCGCTGCCAGTTCGCCGCCGGAGATCACGAAGTCACCGAGGCTCACCTCGAGGTCGACCTCGGCGTCGATGAAGCGCTGGTCGACGCCCTCATATCGCCCGCAGACCAGGATGGCACCGCTGCCGCCCGCGAGCTGCCCGACCAGGGCCTGGTCGAGCGGCCGCCCCGCTGGCGTGAACGACACCACGGGCGCCGACTCACCACCGGGCTCGGAGCCGGCCTGTCGGCGCGCCGTCCGCGCCGCCGCCACGGCCCGGGCCAGCGGGTCGGCCAGCATCACCATGCCGGGCCCACCGCCGAACGGCCGGTCGTCGACGCGCCGGTAGGTGCCCTCGGCATGGTCGCGCAGCGGCCACCAGTGCACCTCGAAGCCGCCGAGCTCGGGTGCGCGCCTCGCCACACCATGCTGCAGCACCGGCTGGATCAACTCGGGGAAGAGCGCAACGACGTCGAAGCGCGGCATCGGCGGGCTCCTGACCGACCGGCGGCTCAGTCGCCGGGCTGCCAATCCACGACGATGGTCCGGTCGTCCAACCGCACCGCGTCGACGTAGGCGGACACGAAGGGGATCAGGGTCTCGGGCTCGGACCCGATGCGCAGCACGCAGGTGGGCCCGGTTTCGAGCAGGCCCTGGACGGTGCCGAGCAACATCCCCTGACGGTTCACGACCTGACAGCCGATCAGGTCCACCCAGTAGTACTCGTCGTCGTCCGGCGTCGGGAAGCTCGCCCTGGGCACGTGGACCCGAGCGCCCCGCAGGGCCTCGGCCGACGCCCGGTCGGTGACGTCGTGGCAACGGGCGACGACGACATCGCCGTGCTCGCGCGCCTCGGCCACCCGCAGCACCAGGGTCGTGGCCGCGGCGGACGGCGGCGTCGCACCAGGCAGGCGCACCCACCACTGTCGACAGGAGAACAGGGCCTGGGGATCGGCCGCGTAGGGCTCCACCTTGATCCAGCCCTTGACGCCCCAGGCATCAACGACGCGCCCGACCTCGACGGCGTCGGGCGGCCACCGGGGCTCGTCACCGGACTGCGGGAGCCCGGCAACGGCAGGCGGCCTCAGGCGACCGCGGGCGCCGCAGCGGGCGCCGCCTTCGCCTGCGACACGAGGCGTGCGACCGTCGGCGACAGTTGCGCACCGTGCCCGGCCCAGTAGTCGACCCGGTCGAGCGCGAGGCGCAGCGGCTGCTCGCCACCGGCAGCGATCGGGTTGTAGAAGCCGACACGCTCGATGAAGCGGCCGTCGCGGCGATGCCGGGAATCGGCCACCACGATGTTGAAGAACGGCCGCTTCTTGGCGCCGCCGCGGGAAAGTCGGATCACGACCATCGATGCATCCTCGTCAGGAATCCGTCGGGGCTGCGCCAACCGACAAAACCGGAGATTATAGACTGCCGGATTCGTTCACAACCGCCTTCCTCCGCGCCTTCCAAGATGCTGATTCGCCCCAGCACCGATGCCGACCTGCCTTCGCTGACCCGGCTGTACGCCTGGCACGTCCTGCATGGCACCGGCACCTTCGAGCTCGAGCCGCCCGATGAACCCGAGATGGCGCGACGCCGGGCCGACGTCGTCGGCAAGGGCCTGCCGTGGCTGGTGGCCGAGGACGCGGGCCGCGTCCTGGGCTACGCCTACGCCAATCACTTCCGACCCCGGCGCGCCTACCGCTTCTGCCTGGAGGACTCGATCTACCTGAGCCCCGACGCGACCGGTCGGGGGCTCGGCCGGCTCCTGCTCGCCGAGCTGCTCGCGCGCTGCGAGGCCGCCGGCGCACGGCAGATGCTGGCCGTGATCGGCGACTCCGCCAACCACGGCTCGATCGGCGTGCACCGGACCCTCGGGTTCCGGCAGGTCGGCCTGCTGGCTTCGAGCGGCTGGAAGTTCGACCGCTGGCTCGATGTCGTGATCATGCAGCGCGAGCTCGGCCCCGGCGCCACCACGATGCCCGCTGATCCCCATGCCGACTGACCGACCGATGCCCCTCGCCCCGCGTTTCCGCTCGAAGGCGCTGGCCACCTGGATCGCCGTGCTGGGCGGCTCGCTCGGCCTGCACCGCTTCTACCTGCACGGCTTCCGCGACCCGGTGGGCTGGCTGTTCCCGCTGCCCACCTCGCTGGGCCTGTACGGCCTGCACCGTCTGCGCACGATCGGGCAGGACGACATGCTGTCATGGCTGCTGCTGCCATTGCTGGGCCTGACCATCACCGTGGCGATGTTCTCGGCGATCGTCCATGGGCTCACCTCGGACGAGCGCTGGAACGCCCGCTTCAACACCGGGGCGTTGCAGGACCGATCGGGCTGGGCTGCCGTGCTGGGCGTGGTGACAGCCCTGCTGGTCGGCGGCGGCGTGATGATGGCGACGATCGCCTTCAGCGCGCAGCATGTGTTCGAGTACCAACTGCGCGACCGGAGCTGAACGCGGCCAGGCTGCTTCGACCCCGCTGCGGCCCTCGCTGCGGCCTCTAGGCCGAGGCTGGCGCTGGAGGACGGCGCCGGGCCTGCGGTTCGAACGCCTCGATGGCAGCGAGCAGGCGCCGGAAATCCTGGTCGTCGCCCGCCGGGTGAAAGTCCACATGCTCGACAGGCAGCACCGGTGCGGCCTCGTACGTCGAGAAGAAGCGAGCGTACTCGGCCGACAAGCGCTCCAGGTAGCCGGGCTCGATGCGGCGCTCCATCGCGATGCCACGGTGGTCGATGCGCTCGAGCAGCGTCGGCGTCGGCGCCCTCAACCACAGCACGAGGTCAGGCGCCGGCACGGTCGAGGCCACGTGCTCGAACATCGGCCGGTACAGGCGGTACTCGTCGATGTCGAGCGTGAGGCGCGCGAACAGATCGTCCTTGTCGAGCATGAAGTCGCTCACGACGCGGGGGGCGAACATCGAGGCCTGCGACAGTCGCTGGACCTGGCGCGCGCGCTGGAACAGGAACGCGATCTGCGCCTGGAACGCGAAGCCGCGCGGGTCGTCGTAGAAGCGCTCCAGATACGGGTTCTCCTGCGGCGCCTCGAGCAGGAGCTCGGCGTCGAGGTGCGCGGCCAGCCGACGCGCCAGCGAGGTCTTGCCCACGCCGATCGGCCCCTCGATCGCCAGGTGTCGCAGTGCCGCCAGATCCATCGCGACGCCCGCCTCAGCTGCGGAAGATGAAGTAGACGGCCCCCACCAGGCATAGCCCGGCCCACAGGTAGTCGAGCTTGAGCGGTTGCTGCATGTACAGGACGGCGAAGGGCACGAACACCGACAGCGTGATCACCTCCTGCAGGATCTTGAGTTGCGCGAGCGACACCCCGGCGGCGTAGCCGATCCGGTTGGCCGGCACCTGCAGCAGGTACTCGAACAACGCGATGCCCCAGCTCACGAGCGCCGCGATCCACCAAGGCGCGGTCGCGAGGTTCTTCAGGTGGCCGTACCAGGCGAAGGTCATGAAGACGTTCGAGGCAGCCAGCAACAGCACCGTCGTGAGCGGGACGCCCAACACCGTGACCTGCAGCAGGCCCGTGTTCATCGGCGCGCCCCCCGGTCCGCCCGCTCGATGACCTGGTCGGCGACCTGGGGCAGCAGGTCGACCACCACGCCGTGGCCAGGCACGTGCAGCCCGGGCGCCAGGTCGGCGAGCGGCCGCAGCACGAAGGCACGCAGGTGCATGCGCGGATGCGGCACCACCAGGCCCGGCTCGTCGACGACCGTCTCGCCGTGCAGCAGCAGGTCGAGGTCGAGCGTGCGTGGCGCGTTGCGGTACGGCCGCAGGCGGCCGTGCCGGCGTTCGATCGACAGCAGGCCCTCGAGCAGCGCGCGCGGCGTCAGCGTCGTCGACACCTGGGCCACCGCGTTGAAATAGTCGGGACCGCTCGACTCGATCGGGGCGGTGCGGTAGACCGGCGAGCACCGCTCGACGCGGCACGCCGGCAGGGCATCGATCTCGACCACCGCTTCGTCGATCGCGCGGCGCGCGTCGCCCAGGTTGGCGCCGATGCCGATGTAGGCCGGGACCACGGCAGCGGGCCGTTCGTGCGCGACCTGGGTGGTCAACCGGAGACCGCCGGCGGCGCGCCTTCGCCGCGAGCGTCCGCCCCGGATGGCCGGCGGCGCCGGCGACGCCGGCGCCGCGGGCGATCGCCTGGCGTCCCCGTGTCGGGCGCGTCCGCGTCGCCTTCGGCGCCCTCCTCGCCTTCCTCGGCGTCGACGTCGAGCGGCACCGGGCGCGGCTCGGAGCCGCTGGTCCCGGAACCCGGCGGCTCGCCGACGCCCTCGCCGAGATCGAGGTCCAGCGGCGCGGGGCGCGGCCGGGGCCCGCTGCCGCGCGCGTGACGGCGCGGCGCGGCCGTGCGCCGGGCGGCCTCGAGCAAGGCCTCCCGGGCCGACGGTTCGGCGGTCGAGAACGCCTCCCACCACTCGGCAAGGTCGGCCGCGAGCTCGCCGGCGTCGGCACGCAGGCGCAGGAAGTCGAGCCCCGCACGGAAGCGCGGCTGCTCGAGCAACCTCTCCGGCGCGCTGCCAGTGCGTCGCTCGAAACGCGGCTGCATCAGCCAGGTCTCGCGCATGTCCGCGGCCAGCTTGCCGCGCCCGGAGATGTCGCCGATGCGGGCTTCGAACACCTCGTCGATCGCGTCGAGCAGCGCGGGATGCGCGCTCTCGCCAGCCTGACGGCGCCGGGCCCAGCGGACCTGCACGTCGTGCCACAGCAGGCACGCGAGCATGAAACTCGGCGCGACGGGCTTGCCCTCGTCGACACGGCGGTCGGTGTCGGCCAGGGCCAGCTGCACGAAGCGCTCCCGCCCGTCGTGCCGGTGCGCCTCGTCGAGGACCACGTCGAGGATCGGGAACACGCCGCGGTGCAGCCCCTGCTTGCGCAACTCCTCGAGGCTCGCCAGCGCGTGCCCGGTCTGCAGCAGCTTGATCATCTCGTCGAACAGTCGCGACTGCGGCACGTTGTCCAGCAGGCCGGCCATCGGCGTCATCGGCGCGCGCGTGGCCGGCTCGATCTCGAAACCCAGCTTGGCCGCCAGGCGAACGGCCCGCACGATGCGCACCGGATCCTCGCGGTAGCGCGCGACCGGATCGCCGATCATGCGCAGCAGGCGTGCCTTCGCGTCGGCCAGGCCGCCGTGGTAATCGACCACTACCTGCCGCTGCGGGTCGTAGTACATCGCATTGACCGTGAAGTCGCGGCGCGCGGCGTCCTCCTCCTGGGAGCCCCAGACGTTATCGCGCAGCACCCGCCCCTCGGCGTCGACGACGTGCGACTTGTCGGCCAGGTCGGCCTTGGAGGTCTTCTCGTTGCCGCCGACCTGGTCGGCCGCGGCGGCATCGAGCAGGGCTCGATAGGTGGAGACCTCGATCACCTCGTGCTCGCGGCCTCGCCCGAACACCACGTGCACGATGCGAAAGCGCCGGCCGATGATGAACGCGCGCCGGAACAGCGCCTTGACCTGCTCGGGCGTCGCGTCGGTGGCGACGTCGAAGTCCTTGGGACGCAGCCCGAGCGCGAGGTCGCGCACGGCGCCGCCGACGATCCAGGCCTCGTGGCCGGCGTCGGACAGCGTGCGCACCACCTTGACCGCGCGCTCGTCGACCAGTGCAGGGTCGATGCCGTGCACGTCGCGCCCGACCTCGACGCGACGCCCCAACCGCGGCGGCGGCGCGGCCGGCGCCGCGGCCGATCCGGCGCGCGGCTCCTTGCCCAAAAGTCGATCGATGAACTTGCGGATCATGCAAACAGTCGGAGGATGCGCCAGCCTCGCTCGGTCGCGATGCGCTCGAGCACCGGGGACGGGTTGGTGGCCACCGGCTCGGTCGCCCGCTCCAGCAGGGGCAGGTCGTTGGGCGAGTCGCTGTACACGGTGATGCGACCGAAGTCTGTCCAGCCCAGCCCCTCGGCCGCCAGCCACTCCGCGCACCGGTGCACCTTGCCCTCGCGATAGGTCGGCGTGCCGGCGATGCCGCCCGTGATGGTATCGCCCGGGCCGCGCTCGAGCCGCAGGGCGATCAGATGGGCAATGCCGAAGGCCCGGGCAATCGGTGCCGTGATGAACTCGTTGGTGGCCGTGACGAGGGCCACCAGGTCACCCTGCCCCTGGTGAGCCCGCACCAGCTCGAGCGCCGCCGGCCGCAGCGCGGGCTGGATCACGTCCGCCATGAAGCGCGCATGGGCGGCCTCGCGCTCGGCGACCGAGCGACCGCGCAGCGGACGCGTGGCGAACTCGATGTAGGCGGGCACGTCGAGCGCGCCCGCCTTGTACTGCTGGTAGAAGCGGTCGTTCTCCTGGCGGAACGCGTCGGCCTCGACCCACCCGAGCCGGATCATGTGCTCGCCCCAGGCGTGATCCGAGTCCAGCGGCAGCAGGGTCTCGTCGAGATCGAACAGGGTGAGCGCCCGCGCGCCCGCGCCGGCGCTCACGGAGACACCCCAGGCACGTCGGCCAGCATGCGCCGGACCAGGGGCAGGGTCACCGGGCGCTTCTGTTCCATCGAGTAGCGGTCGATGTGGTCGACCAGGCCCATCAGGGTGGTCAGGTCGCGCGGGAAGCGGGTCATCAGGAAGTCCATCACCTCGTCGCCCAGAAAGATGCCTCGCCGGTCCGCCGCCTGCCGGACGGTGGCCCGGACCTGGGCCTCGCTCAGCGGCCGCAGGGCAAACACGTGCCCCCAGCCGAGCCGCGAGCGCAGGTCGTCGCGCAGGGAAAGGTCCACCGGCGGCAAGCGCCCCGCCGCGAGGACGGCCACCGACTCGGTCTGCGCGTCGACGAGCGCGGTGAACGCCGCTTGCTGGCGCGGCTCGTCGAGCTGCTCGCAGTCGTCGAGCACCAACAGCGCCGCGTCGGCGACCGCAGGCCACGGGACCGGGGTCTCGGGACCGACGGCGATCACGCGGGCACCCGCCGCCTGCAGCTCCGCACCGGCGGCGGCCAGCAGGTGCGACTTGCCCCCGCCCGGTGGGCCCCACAGGTAGGTCATCGAGAAACGCCGTGGCACGGCCGGTCCGCCCGCCAAGCCGGCCGCGAGCGCGACGACGTGCTGCAGTGCCTGCGGGTTGTCGCCGGCCACGAACTCGTCGAACCCGGGCACGCCGGGCACGCTGATCGGCAGCGGGATCTGCTGCATGCCGCGCTCCCTCAGCCGCCGTACAGGTGGCTGGACAGGTACAGCGCCTTGATGCGCCGCACCGCCACGACGAGCACCGCGCTGACCGGCAGCGCCACCAGCACGCCGACGAAGCCGAACAGCTGACCGAAGGCCAGCAACGCGAAGATCACCATCAGCGGGTTCATCCCGATGCGTTCGCCCACCAGTCGGGGCGTGAGCACGAGGCTCTCGACGACCTGACCGACGCCGTAGACGATCGCCACCGCGATGACCCCGTACAGGCTGGAGAACTGGAGCACGCCCGCCAGCAGCGCCAGCACCAGGCCGAGGCCGAAGCCGAGGTACGGGATGAACACCGCCAGCCCGGTGAAGACGCCCACCGGGACCGCCAGGTCGAAGCCGAACGCCGCCAGGGCGCCCGCGTAGTACACGGCCAGGATGCCCATGACGAGGAACTGCCCGCGCAGGTACTGGCCGAGCATCGCGTCGCATTCGTCGATGAAGCCGGTGAAGCGTGGAAGCAGGCGCGGCGGCACCAGCCTCAGCACGCGCTCGACCAGGCGCGGCCAGTCCATGAGCAGGTAGAAGAGCACCACCGGCACGAGCACCGCGTTGCCCACCAGCGACAGCACGATGCTGCCGCCGATGCGCGCCGAGCTGAGCGCGGCCGCGAGCCACTCCTCGAAGTTCGAGTCGAGGTACTTGAGCACGAACGTCTTGATCCCGGGGATGTCCAGCGCGAGCTCGATGCCGAACTGCGCGAGCCACGGGGTGACGGTCTCGTTCAGCCGTGCCGCCAGCTGCGGGATCTGCTCGCGAAGCAGCGGCAGCTCACGCGTGATGATCGGCACGATGAGCAGCAACACCGCCAGCAGCGCGACGATGAAGGCCACCTCGACGACCAGCACCGCGAGCACGCGCGGCACGCGTCGCGCCGCCAGGCGCTCGACCATCGGGTGCAGCGCGTAGGCCAGCACCGCCCCGATCACGAAGGGCGTCAGCACCGGCGCGAGCAGCCAGAGCAGCAGCGCGGCCGCGAAGCCCAGGCCGAGCCAGGTCAGCGTCTGACGCTGGGCAGGAGACAGGTTCATGGCCGGCGGACGCGATGGGCCGAGCGGGCCAGCCTGCACGCGCGGCCCAGGCCGCCGGCGGCGAGCCGGCTCAATGCAGCCGCTGGCCGCGGGGGAAGCTCCCGCGGCCGCGTCGATCGGTGCCCAGGCGGACCAGGGTGCGAGCCACCTCGTCCCGGTCGGCCGCGTCGGGCACATGGGCCAGGTAGGAGGCCAGGTCGGCCTGCGCCTCGTCGTGCAAGCCCAGGTCGGCCTCCGCGAAGCCCCGGTCGCGCCGCTCCTGCCAGTCGTCGGGCAGCAGCAGCACGAGGCGACGCGCCACGTCGAGCGAGCGGCGACGGTCCTCGGCGCTGCGGTGGATCTCCTTGAGATTACGCAGCATCCGGGCCAGCACCACGCGCGGCGCCGCCGCCTGGAGGAACAGGCCGAGCGGCACCTCCTCGTCGTCCAGCAGGCCGCGCTGCTGGCGGTAGGGCCGCAGCATGTCCTCGAGCTGCTCGCGCGACAGCGACTGACCGGTGAACGGGTCGAGGATCACCTCGCCGATCTGCTGGGCGGTCTGCAGCCGCAGCTTCACGAGGAAATGACCCGGGAACGACACCCCCCGCGCGACCAGCCCGATCTGCTGGGCGAGCTCGAGGTAGAGCACCGCCAGCGAGATCGGGATGCCGCGGCGGCTGTCGAGCACCCGGTGCAGGTAGCTGTTGTCGGCGGCGTAGTAGTCGTTCACGTTGCCGCCGAACCCCAGTTCGTGGAAGAAGTACTGGTTGAGCAGCCGCAGCTTCTGAAGGCCAGCGGCATCCGCCGGCAGGCGCGCGCGCACCGTGCGGGCCATCTCGTCGATGCGCGCGAGCACGGCCTGGGGGTCGAGGTCGGGGTAGTCGTCCTGGGCGATCGCGATCGCCGCCTCGGTCAGCGGCAGCGACTCGTCGTCGGCCACCAGGGCCGCGAAGTAGTCCAGCGGCGTCGGGGCCGTGAAATCCAGGGCCGAGGGCATGCGCCGAGTGTAGGTCAGACCCTGCGCACGAACTGCCGCAGGTTCAGCCCGGCGAGGCGCAGGCAGCCGAAGTAGAGCACTGCCGCGCCCGCGAGGCATCCGGCCATCGCGGCGATGCGGGTCCAGGGCTGCGCCCGCAGCGCGATCCAGTCGAGCCCGTGGACCGCGGCGGCCAGTCCGGCGCCCATGACCGCGCAGCCCAGCGCCACGCGGGCCAGGAATCCGCCCCAGCCCGGCTGGGGACGGTACACGTCGTCGCGCCGCAGCCCGTGGTACAGCCATGCGGCATTGACCAACGCCCCCAGCCCGATCGACAGCGCGAGCCCGGCATGCCCGAGCCAGGGCACCAGGGCCACGTTCATCAGCTGGGTCGCCACCAGCACCACGATCGCGATGCGCACCGGGGTCCGGATGTCCTGCCGGGCGTAGAACCCGGGGGCCAGGATCTTGATGGCCACGAGCCCCATCAAGCCGACCCCGTAGCCCATCAGGGCGAGCACGGTCTGCTGCACGTCCCGGTCGCTGAACTGGCCGTAGTGGTAGAGCACGGACACCAGCGCCTTGGGGAACACGAGCAGCGCCACGGCGCACGGCAGCGCCAGCAGCACGACCAGTCGCAACCCCCAGTCCAGCATGCCCGAGTAGGCCGCCCGGTCGTCGCGCGCCTGCGCCGCCGACAGCTGGGGCAGCAGCACCACGCCCAGCGCCACGCCGAGCAGCGCGGTGGGGAACTCCATCAGGCGATCCGCGTAGGTGAGCCAGGACACTGCCCCGACGCCCAGGTGCGACGCGATGTGCGTATTGATCAGCAGCGACAGCTGGGCCACCGAGACGCCGAGCAGGGCTGGCGCCATCTGCCGCAGCACGCGGCCGACGCCCGGGTGCGCCCAGGCCGCGGCGATGCCCCGCGGCCCCAGGGCAATGCGCGGCAGCTGGCCGATGCGCAACAGCGCCGGCACCTGCAGGCCCAGCTGCAGCACGCCGCCGACCACCACGCCGATCGCCAGCGCGTAGATCGGCGGCACGCCCTGGCGCTCCAGGACCGGCGCCCCCCACAGCGCGGCCGCGATGACCGCGAGGTTCAGCAGGACCGGCGTGAACGCCGGGACCGCGAAATGCCGCCAGGTATTCAGCACGCCGGCCGCCAGCGCCACGAGAGACATGAACGCGATGTACGGGAACATCCACCGCGTCATCGCCACCGCGACGTCGAACTGCTCGAGGCCCGAGGCGACGATCCACACGACGACCGGCGCCGCGGCGATGCCCAGCACGGTCGTGGCCAGCAGCGCCCAGAACAGCACCGTCCCGACCGCATCGATCAGGCGGTGCGTCGCCTCGTCGCCGTCGCGTTCCCGCGTGGCCGCCAGGATCGGCACGAAGGCCTGGGAAAACGCACCTTCGGCGAACAGCCGTCGCAGGAGGTTGGGGATCCGGAAGGCGACGTTGAACGCGTCGGTCCAGGCGCTGGCGCCAAACTGGGTGGCGATCAGCAGTTCGCGCGCCAGCCCCGTGACCCGGGAGGCGAGCGTGAACAGCGAGACGGTCGACGCCGCCCGCAGCAGGTTCATGCGCTCGCGATCCGCCGGCCCGCGCAGGGGCAGGAGCGGGAGGCCGGGAGGGCTGCGGGCATGGCGCGGGATTCTACAAACCCGGCCCGGCCCGTCCGCGCACGGCAATCGCCGCTGCTATACTCGACAGCTTTTCGCCTGCTCCAGTACACCGATGGCCACCTCGTCGAAAGCCAAGAAGCGCACCGTCCGCATCGCCTCGGGGCGCAAGCGCGCCCGCCAGGACGTCAAGCTCAACGCACACAACCGTTCGCTGCGCTCGACCTTCCGCACCGCGATCAAGGGCGTTCAGAGTGCTGTCGCCACGGGCGACAAGGCCAAGGCGACCGACGCGTTCAAGGCCGCGCAGGCCGTCATCGACTCGATCGCCGGCAAGGGACTGTTCCACCCGAACAAGGCGGCGCGCCACAAGAGCCGCCTGGCCGCCAAGGTCAAGGCCCTCGCGGCCTGAACCGTCGCCACCTGCCGCCTTGCCAGGCGGCCATCACGAAGGGTCTGCCACGGGCAGGCCCTTTGTGTTTGGACCCGCCGCTGCGTCGTGGCGGCGTGCTCAGCCCCCCGGCGGGAGGTCGTCCGGGCGCCGCGCCGTGCGGGTGCCGTCGGGCAGCAGGCAGGCCTCGACGACTTGCAGTCGGTTGTCGCGGGCGAAGTTCATCACGAAGTCCCACGCCATCGGCTCCACGTCGCGCAGCGCCTCGCTGACCACCACGCTCTTGACCCCGTCCACCGTGACCGGGACGCAATAGGGCGAGTAGCCGATGAAGGCCGTGATGCCCGCACCGGCGCGGCCGGGACGGAAGCACGACATGGCGCCCGCGAGCCGCTCGGCCCAGTCGCTCGGCCGGAACGTCTTGCCGTCCAGGGTGATGCCCTGGATGAAGACCTCGCGCGGCTTGGAGGGCGACGACATGCTGGACTTCCTGTCGATCCGATCGAAGTAGGCGCCCCACCCGGGACGGTCCGTCCACAACGGGCGCCGCGGCCCGCGCCGCACCGTGGCGGGTCCGGACGAGGCGACGGCCGCGATTGTGCCCGGGGCTTGTTGCGCCGCAGCAAGGCTCGTGTCAGGCTCGCGAAGGTCCATGCAGAGGGCCTTCGGCGGCGTCGGCCGGCACTTGAGCGCCGGTGGCGCGGTCACAATCGCAACGGCGTGCATCGTGCGCGCACAACCTTGCCGGAACCTTCGATGAGCGCCACCCCGTCCCCCGTCATGAACACCTACGGCCGCCTGCCGATCGCGCTCACGCACGGCCGCGGCTGCCGCGTGTGGGACACCGAGGGGCGCGAGTACCTCGACGCGCTGGCCGGCATCGCGGTCAACACGCTGGGCCACGCGCATCCCCGCCTCGTGCCGGCCTTGCAGGAACAGCTGGCGAAGCTGATCCACACCTCCAACTACTACCAGTCGCCACTGCAGGAGCAGTTGGCCGGCAAGCTGGTCGCGTTGTCGGGCCTGAGCAACGTGTTCTTCTGCAACAGCGGGCTGGAGGCCAACGAGGCCGCCCTGAAGATCGCGCGCAAGTTCGGTCATGACCGCGGCATCGAGCGGCCCGAGGTCGTGGTGTACGAGCGGGCCTTCCACGGGCGCTCGATCGCGACGCTGTCGGCCACCGGCAACCCGAAGGTGCAGGCGGGCTTCGGCCCTCTGGTGGAGGGCTTCATCCGAGTGCCGCTCAACGACATCGCCGCGATCGAGCACATGACCGCCGGCAACCGCAACGTGGTCGCGGTCTTCCTGGAGGTGATCCAGGGCGAGGGCGGCATCAACCCGGATGCTCGACGAGGTGCAGTGCGGCATCGGCCGCACCGGCAAGTGGTTCGCCCACCAGTGGGCCGGCATCCAGCCCGACGTGATGCCGCTGGCCAAGGGGCTGGGTTCGGGCGTGCCGGTCGGCGCTGTCGTTTGCGGGCCGCGCGCCGCGAACGTGCTCGGCCCGGGCAACCACGGCACGACCTTCGGCGGCAACCCGCTGGCGATGCGCGCCGGCATCGAGACGCTGCGCATCATGGAGGAGGATGGGCTGCTCGCGAACGCCGAACGCAGCGGGGCCGTGCTGCGCGAGGCCCTCCAGCGCGGGCTCAGCGGCGTCGACGGCGTGGTGGATATCCGTGGCCAGGGCTTGATGCTCGGCATCGAGTTGGCGCGGCCCTGCGGCGAGCTGCTGACCCGTGCGATGCAGGCCGGCCTGCTCATCAGCGTGACGGCCGACCGCGTGGTGCGGCTGGTGCCGCCGCTCATCCTGACCGCGGACGAGGCCACCGAGATCGCAGCGCGCCTGGTGCCGCTGATCCGGGACTTCCTCGCGGAGTCGCGGCCATGAAGCCGGGGCAGTCCCTCATGAAGCACTACCTGCAGTTCCGGGACTTCCGTGCGGAGGAGTACGCCTACCTGTTCGAGCGCACCGCGACCATCAAGCGGCGGTTCAAGAACTACGAGAAGTACACGCCCCTGTCGGATCGCACGCTGGCGATGATCTTCGAGAAGGCCAGCACCCGCACGCGCGTGAGCTTCGAGGCCGGCATGTACCAGATGGGCGGCTCGGTGGTGCACCTGACCACCGGCGACTCGCAGCTCGGCCGCGCCGAGCCGATCGAGGACACCGCGCGCGTGATCAGCCGCATGGTCGACGTCGTGATGATCCGCACCTACGAGCAGACCAAGCTCGAGCGCTTCGCGGCGCACTCGCGGGTGCCGGTGATCAACGGCCTCACCAACGAGTACCACCCGTGCCAGGTGCTGGCCGACATCTTCACCTTCATCGAGCACCGCGGCAGCCTGGCGGGCAAGGTGGTGGCCTGGGTCGGCGACGGCAACAACATGGCCAACACCTGGCTGCAGGCGGCCGACGTGCTCGGCTTCACGCTGCACGTGAGCACCCCGCGCGGCTACGAGATCGACCCGGCGACGGCGGACGTGCGTGACGCGGGCTGCCTCAAGGTCTTCAGGCACCCGCGCGACGCCTGCGTCGGCGCGCATCTGGTCACCACGGACGTCTGGACCAGCATGGGCTGGGAGGCCGAGAACGAGGCGCGCCTCAAGGCGTTCGCCGAGTGGCAGGTCGACCGCCCGATGATGGCCGCGGCGCAGCCCGATGCGCTGTTCATGCACTGCCTGCCCGCGCACCGCGGCGAGGAGGTCGAGGCCGAGGTGATCGACGGCCCGCAGTCGGTGGTGTGGGACGAGGCCGAGAACCGGTTGCACGTGCAGAAGGCGCTCATCGAGTACCTGCTGCTCGGCCGGATCGGCTGAGCCGCCCCGGCGGCCCGCAACGCCGACGCGAGCCCCGCGGCGTGGCTGGACGCCCCGTCAACCCCTGCCTGTCGTGCGGCGCCTGCTGCGCGAGCTTCCGCGTCGATTTCTCGCGGCAGGAGCTGGTCTCCGAGGGCGGGCAGGTCCCCGACGGGCTGGCCGTCGACCTCACGCGCGGCATCTGTCGCCTGCGCGGCACCGACCACCAGCCACCCCGGTGCGCCGCATTGGTTGGCACGGTGGGCGTCCAGGCCCACTGCGCGATCCACGAGTGGCGGCCGTCGCCGTGCCGCGAGTTCGGTGAGCGCGCCCCGGTCGGCATCGGGGACCCGGCGTGCGACCGGGCGCGGT